>CAYYRY010000163.1:0-4739 GCA_964474245.1 uncultured Ruminococcus sp.
GAAAAGGAGAATACCATGAATATTGATATGCAATACCTCACCGAGGTAATGGAAAAGCTCATCGCCACACCCAGTCCCGTGGGTTACTACGAAAAAATGAAACCCGTCCTTGAGGAACTGGCGGCGGGTCTTGGATACAGTGTCACCTACGACAACCGCGACACGGCGTATATCACCGTACCCGGTGAGGACACCTCGAAGACCGTGTGCCTCAGCGCCCACGCCGATACCATCGGCCTTATGGTGCGCGGTATAAACGCCGACGGAACACTTCGCGTCCGCGCCCTCGGCGGACTGAACTTCGCCAATATCGAGGGTGAAAACGTCACCGTACATACGAGGGGCGGCAAGACATACACGGGATGCCTCGTCTGCGTTCATCACTCAGCCCACGCCTTCGATGACGCCAAGACCATGGAGAGAAACGAAAACACAGTTCTCGTGCTCCTTGATGAACTCGTAAAGACCGAAAGTGAGGTCAGGACCCTCGGCATACGCCACGGCGACTACGTATCCATCGATCCCCGGTTCAGCATTACCGAAAAGGGCTTCGTAAAGTGCCGCTTCATCGACAACAAGGCGGCTATGGCTTGCTCCTTTGCCGTCCTGAAGGCTCTCGCAGAGGACGGCTTGAAGCCTAAGTGCAACACCACTTTCGCCTTCTCCTTCTACGAGGAGATCGGTTTTGGCGGCATAGTCGTGCCGGAGGAAATTTCCGAATACGTTGCCGTAGACATCGCCATACTCGGCCCCGATTCAGACGGCAGTGAGCAAGCGGTTACCATCTGCGCAAAGGATGCCGCTATGCCGTACGACTATGACCTGACAGGCAGACTTATCTCCGCCGCAGAGCGAGTCGGCTGTAATTATGCAGTGGACCTGTTCTACCGTTACGGATCGGATGCCGGACAGGCTGTCAAGGGTGGAAACAACGTCCGCGCTGCCGCCTTCGGCATGGGCGTATACTCCAGCCACGGTGTCGAAAGAACACACCTTGACGGAATCGAAAACACAGCAAAATTAATGCTCGCATACACCATCGGAGCATGAGCTTTGGAACAGCTCATGCAGTTATGATCGGCTTCGTCAAGTTATAATTTATGAGTGCTGCGCTTGTTTTGATTTGCCTGCGGCAAAGCTTGCTCCGCTAAGCGGAACTCTCTCTTCAGGAGGACAAAAATATGTCGTTAGCCTATGGAATTATCACCCTTATCTCGCTGTGCATGGTGGGTGTCTGCGTTGCCGCAGACAGGAAGCGTGACGTGTGGCTGCTGTTTGTCTTTGTTTCCGTGTCTGTATGTAACCTCGGTTACTTTATGCTGTCAGTATCCCCGAGTCTGCTCTCCGCGCTCAATTCGAACAGGCTTGCATACCTTGGCAGTGTGTTCCTGCCATTTTTCATGCTCATGATGGTACTGCGCTTTTGCGGAATGAAACGCCCGAAGCCGCTGATGATAACCCTGGTCGCCATAGGTATCGTGATGCTCGGTATCACCACAAGTCCCGGCATCCTCCCTATCTACTATAGCTCTGTGGAGTTTGAGATCGTGAACGGTGCAGGCAAGCTCATCCGTGAGTACGGTCCTCTGCATAAATTGTACTATGTATATCTGTTCAGCTATATGTTCTCAATGATAGGCATCACTATTTATGCAATTGCAAAAAAGAAGATCAAATCCCATCTGCACACGGTACTGCTTTTGTGTACCGTGTCCTGCAATATTGCCATATGGCTTGCAGAACAGTTTTTGCCCCGCGGATTTGAATGGCTCTCATTGTCCTACATACTCACAGAGTGCATGATCCTCGCCATCTACCGTTCCATGCAAAAGCAGAAGCTAATGGATAAGGAGGGGAAAAGTCCATCCTACACCATAAACGTGCTCCTTACCATATTCCTTTTGCTGTTTGCTAACTTCGTCAGAGTCATTACCATGGGTACCACTCCCGTTATGTACGTTGTCTCACACGTGGTGGTGCTGCTGATATATCTCGGCATCTTCGTGTTTTGGGGCATATCCGTATACGATCGCATCGTAAACAAGAGTATTCGACGTCGCCTTATTCTCCTCGTCTCTCTCATGTTCCTCTGGATGCTTCTCAGAACACTCCGCAATACAGTATTCCCGGACGTATACCCCATAGAAATGTGGTGCCATTATGCGTATTATATTCCCATATTGCTCATACCTCAGCTTTGCCTGCTTGCTGTAAAGCATATCGGTAAACCCGAGGACTACCGTCTCCCGAAGAGATGGCAGCTTATGTATATCCCATCATTTTTGCTGATCACAGGTATCCTGACGAATGACCTGCACTTCCTCGCCTTCAATTATTGTGAAGGTATCGAGGCAGGCAGTAGCATCAGCCGCAACGGTATACTTTACTATATCGCAACCCTGTGGGTCTTCTCTTGTATCGCCCTCATGATAGCGGAGCTTTTAAAGCACTGCCGCATACCCGGAACGAAAAAAATGATATGGCTCCCCATCGGTATGCTCAGCATATGCGTCGTCTATTCCCTCCTTTATGCACTTGACAGCGACATTTTCGGATTTATCGAAATTACTGCCGCCATTTGCTTCACCGTAGTTGCCATCTGGGAGAGCAGCATAAAAACCGGACTGGTACAGTCAAACACCCACTATGATGAGCTGCTCAAATACTCCGGTCTCGGTGTTGCCGTCGTTGACAACGATTACACGGTGCACTACCGTTCCGATGACGCTCTGCCTCTTACCGCAGAGCAAATGAAGATGGCAGATACTGTCCCCGTAATGCTGAACGGCGGTATCCGTCTGTCGGAATCAAAGATACGCGGCGGTCATGTGCTGTGGCAGGAGGACTTATCCGAGCTGCTTGACGTTCTCGATGAGCTGAAGGAGCTGAGATGTGAGCTTGAAGGCTCCAATGCAGTATCCATGCAGAACTACCGAATGGCCAAGCAGATACGCGCCCTTGCTGAAAAGAACCGCCTCCACGACGAGCTTCACATGCAAACTGCTCACCAGCTCGATCTGATGAACGATTGGCTGAAAAAGCTGACCGAGACCGATGACCGCACGGAAAAGCGAGAGCTGCTCCGACGCATCGTCGTGGTGGGAGCGTTTATCAAACGGCGTAACAACCTGGTTCTGGTCAATGAACAGGACGGTTTCATCAAAGAGGAAGAAATCAACCTCAGCATCAAAGAAATGATGAAGAATCTGCATCTTGCAGGTGTTAACTGCGCGTCCTCGGTTCAGTTTGACTGCGACCTGCCCGCACATATTGCAATGAATCTGTTTGATTTCTATGAATACGTGGTGGAATCCGCATTTGACGGACTTAGCTGTCTGCTCGCACGGTTTTTCTGCCGGGATGGGTGGTATTATGCTTGTATCGACGCAGTATGCAGCTTTGACTTAACACACCTTGGCACGGAAGACGTGTCCGTAAGCGTGTCCGATGAAAACTGCTATACCATATCCCTCAGACTCAAAGGAGGCGAGTGCAAATGACGACCTGCTTTTTTCAGATAAGCTCCCCCTTCCAGATCGTTCTGCTTGTCATATGTCAGCTTACTGTAGTCTCCTTGGCAACAGGCTTTGCCATACTGTTCAGCAGAAAATATAAAACGCAAAAGCTATTCTCCCTCGGCATCCTGTTGATGCTGAACATCATAATATACGTTCCTATACAGCTTGACAGCCGTGTCACAAGTGCCGCATCTGCCCCACATCTTCACGTTCCATATTCAGTACTGATGATAATAACACTGCTGTCAATGGGTTATTGCTTGTGGGTAATATTAAGCGAAACGAAGAACAGAAAGACCCTTAGTCATACCTCGATCAAGGACTCCTTTGACAATCTGCCCACGGGCGTATGCTTCTTTAATGAGTCGGGACTGCCTGTCCTCTGCAACCACGCAATGCATCGCTTCAGCTTTGCCGTGTGCGGAAAAGACGTGCAGTTCATCACCGACGTGGAAGCATGGCTTGCGGATGATTTCATCCCAAATGCCGCAGTAAAGGACGGCAAGGTCTTCGTAATGAAAGACGGCACGTCCAGGCAACTCGAAAAACGCATGATTACCAACGACGAAGGAGACACCTATACTCAGTATATCGTCACGGATATAACCGAGCTTCATAAAAAAAGAGTGGAGCTGCAGAAGGAAAACGACAATCTCCGCCGTGTGCAGTCAGACCTTAAGGTTCTGTCGGCAAATGTTGTGGCTGTTACCAGAGAAGAAGAAATACTCAACACAAAAATGCGTGTCCATGACGAAATGGGCAGATGCCTGATGGCTGCCGGTAAATATCTGAGGGATGACTCAGACGAAAGCATTCTGAGCACCGTGATAACCGATTGGCAGAGAGCTGTGTCCATGCTCAAATACAACAACGAAAGCACCGATGATGATATGCTGTCCCAGATCCGTAAGACCTGCAATTCTCTCAAGCTCGGCTTCATCCTGACGGGAGAGCTGCCGAAGGAAGAAAGTGCCGCATATATTCTCACCTGCGCTGTGCGTGAATGTGTGACCAACGCAGTCCGATACGCAGGCGCCACCGAGCTGTACGTCACCATTACTGAATCAGAGGAAGAATGTACCGTTGCTGTAACCAATAACGGAACGATCCCCGACAGCGAGATCGTCGAAGGAGGCGGACTTTCAACTCTCCGCCGCAGAGTTGAAAGGGCAGGCGGTATCATGACGGTACAGTCATTTCCCGTGTTTAAGCTGAAGTTAC
>CAYYRY010000164.1:0-4727 GCA_964474245.1 uncultured Ruminococcus sp.
CTATCCCTCACTTTTGGCATTATTTAGTTTTTGTTTCTTTAAATTCACATACCTCAAAGAAGGAGACGGAGTTTTCTTCGAAAGAGGAAGTGAGTTCTATCCCGAAACTTATCATGACAGCTCCGTAAGTGCAATTGGTACGGTAGCAGGCGTGTCCTACGCCGCGTACGGAGACCCCTCCAAGCCCAAGCCATTGTTCACCTGCGCTCTCGACTTCAGCGATTCTGACGGTGTCGGCGTATGGCACAAGACGGAGTGGGAAAACGTTTACGTCCTTGACAAGATAGATGACGATCCCGAATGGTGCGGTGTAAAAAGCGAAGTCGGTAACATCTTCTTCAACGGCGGCGAGGGTCTCGGTATACGCATTGTAAGGCAGGGCGAAGACAATCAGTTCTTTGAAGCAGGTGCAAGATCCGTTGACCGCGGATACTGCTGTAACGGATACGAGTACTTCTATTCAGGTGAAAAGGACATGACAAATCCCGGCACAGCGCTTACAAACGACCTTGAATTCTTCCATGATTATGAGGAAGGCAAGCTGTATCTCTATTCCAAGGGTGGAAACCCCGCTGACCGCTTTGACGACATCAAGGTATCCCGCAACGGTACCGCTGCCTGGGCAGAAAGTGGCGGAGCAAGATACGATAACCTTGCATTCATGTATTCTACAACTTACGCCGTAAGAGCGGGCGGTAACGATATCACGTTCACGAACTGCGAGATCGGCTGTGTAGGCGGAAGTCTTTCTTCCGTGGAAAGCGGAGTTGAAATATACGGTGACACAGACGGTGCATACTTTTACAACAACTATATTCACGATGTAGGTGACGGCGGTCTTACAAGTCAGGCAGGTGCGCTCATTCAGAGCATCGAATATATTGGAAACGCCATGGTAGCATGCGGTCACAGCGCAGAGATCTGGAGTGGCTTCACCGTAAACGACGACGGAACTATCAACGAGAAGATCAACAATGTTCTCATCAAGGATAACATAATGGCGTACAACGGTTACGGTATGCGTACAAAGCAGGCAACCGGTTCATTCTCAAAGGGTGAGACCATCTGCGGAAGCATGTACGGCGAATACTCCAACTGTATTGCAGAGGGCAATGTTTACTACAAGGGGCAAGGCTCGCTTTACACCGCTTACGTTGCAACCTACGACCAGCCTCGCGGATGGATGGCAAAGGGTAACACCTACGTCTGCAACTCTAACTTTATGAGTATAGGATATATCTACGAAACTCTCAACTACATCGACCACAATATGTGGAAGCGCGCACGTGTTGATTTCCCGTACAACTACGAAACTCTCGTTTGGTACACGGGTCTCGGAGTTGACCCGTCGGGAACGTATTATCACTACAATGATATCAGCGATGCTGAAGACAAGAATTGTTTCTTCACCACAGGCTATTACGTAGAGCGGGGCCCGGGCAGATAACAATCTCACGGCAAATAGTCCGAGCTCCCCGTTTTACAAGCGTCGGACGTATCCGTGTAATATGCTTTCGGTCTAATTCCCCGACAGAAAGCTTTGCAGTCCCTTGTTAACACATATGAAAAACTAATAAAAACAGACCGGAACACGATATCTCGTCGTATTTCGGTCTGTTTTTTCAGTATCTGTTAGTTTATTCGCATACTCAGTATGATTACAGTAATTTTTATCACCATCTATTGAATGTACCGATACTTTGTCCCCGGATATAGCTGTGCAACTTTCCGCTTGACATTATCAGTTGTATAATACATAATATCACAATGTCAGCTCGAAGTAAATTAAATATTTCAAAAACTGCATTGACAAAATCACACTGTGGCTGATATAATCAAAGTGGTGATAAAATATGTATGGAATAGACTTAAACAAAGAGATCAAATATTTATTCGCATCTCTTATACTGTTAGACGGAACAGAATACCACGTACGCAGGACCTGCGACTTTGACGTGCTGCTGCTTGTATTTGACGGAGTCCTTCGGTTTTCCGAGGACGACGTATTCTATGAGCTGCATCCGGGTGAATATCACATTCAAAAACACGGCTCTCTACAGGACGGAGTACTCCCCAGTGACTCGCCCAAATATCTGTGCGTTCCTTTTAATGCCGAATGGACGAACAAAAGCCTGATAGCCAAAAACGGCACCTTCGATTACGGATATCTTAAGGATGACATTGATCAGCTTCACGCTCTATCCTACAGCGACGCGCCGTATATTTTGAAAGCCTCTGCATTTTACAAGATCTTATCTAAGCTTTGTAAAACCGACCCCACCGAAAGCATAGGTCATAAGATCGCAAAATACATTAGTGAAAACTATCGGCAAAACATCAGCATCGATATGCTTTGCGAACGGTTTTCCTTCAGTAAAAACCATATAATCAACGTATTCAAAAGATCATACGGCATGACCCCAAATGTCTATCTGAATACGGTCAGACTGAAAAAGTCAAAGGAGCTGCTCATAGTTACCTCTGATTCCATAGAAAACATAGCCTTTAGCTGCGGGTACCGTAATTACTCTCACTTTTACCGCCAGTTCATGCGCCAGAACGGTATTTCTCCCGAGCAATTCCGCCGCAATAAGCAAAGGGAACAGTTGATCTCAACAAGGCGCTCACATTCAAAAAAACAAAGCAACAGCTATTACCTCACTGACAATCCCCCCGCAATAACGGCACAAAAAGAACGAATTATTACAAGCACAATATATTTATCAAGTTTTATCGCAGCAAGCGACAGCGAACGCTTTGCGCTTGCCATGGCATACCTTAAGGAGCATCCTTACACGACTCTCGTGGTTGAGCCGGGTACTTATAACATAACAGATGCCCGTGCAAGAGAGATACAGAGAGCAACAATGGCAGGTGAATACGGTAGAAATCCGGAACACATCCAGTTCCGCCCCGACTTCCAATACACACGCGGTATTTATTTTGAGGGTCAGAAGGGTACGAAAGTCATCGCAGATGGCGTGACACTCGTTATAGACGGCTTCATGGAGCCCATATCCATAAGAGGCTGTGAGGATATTGAGATCAGGGGCTTTACCGTAACTCACAAACGGCTTCCCTACAGCCGCGGAGTGGTAACTGAGGTCACTGAGCCTTTCGGCGACGCATACAGAAGAGAAAGTATTATCGAGTTTGACGAGGATTGCCCTATCAAGGAGGCCTCTCCCATGGTAGTCAAGGTCTGGCCGTACGACACTGAGACGAAGAAAAAGACCCGCGCCGATCACGACATATGGGCAAGGCGATATATCGACAGCCGTCACATAATGCTGCCCTTCGACAACGCGGGCGAGATACTCCCCGGAGTTGAGTTTTACGTTGGACATACTGCATATTTCCGCCCGGCAGTTCTCATCGAAAACTCCAAGGACGTGACACTCGACTCACTGACCGTAAACAATCAGCCAGGCATGGGTATTCTCGGTAACAGAAGTGAGAACATAACACTGAGAGGAGTAAAGGTCGTTCCCATAGAGGGACACAATTTTTCAACCAACTGCGACGCAACACACTTCTCTGCCGTCAAGGGTCTGCTACGCATTGAAAGCTGTACCTTCAGAGGTAACGGTGATGATATGACCAACGTTCACACCTATTACCAGAAGATAGTCCGTATAGAGCATGACAGAGTATGTTATATGCAGGAGAAGACCCCCGACGGCACCCATGCGCAAACTCTTGATTATCCCGATGTCGGAGACTGCCTTGAGCTTTACGATATCGATTCGTTGAACCTCATCGATACGTTTACTGCAGTTGACGTGCGTCCCATGCCCGATGAATGGATGTGCAGGGTCGAGCTCGATCACGCGCTTCCCGAGAATGCTTTGGGTCTGATCCTGTCAAACGTAACGTGGGTACCTAAAACGGAGATCGTAGGATGCAATATTTCAAGCCACAATGCGCGAAGCCTGCTGATCAAGTCTCGTGACGTGCTCATTGAGGGAAATACGATCTCAAACGTTACCGGTCCCGCAATAGTCATATCCCCCGAGGCAAACTGGTACGAGGGCGTTGCCTCACGTGACGTCATCATAAGAGATAACCGCATTATCGAATGCGCTGAAAAATGGTACGGAGACCCCGCCGCCGTTATGCTGTTTACAGGTGCAGAGCACCCTTCGGGGCAAACACTCAAAAACATCGTGATTGAGGATAACGTCATCGACTGTCCGAGAACACCCCATGGGATATCCGCAAGGCACGTAGATGGACTTACCGTCAGAGGCAATACTATAGTCTCAAGGGATGAACCCGTGATCGTCGGAGAATGCACAAATGTCTGCCTTGAAGCTGATAATTAAGCAGATACAGCCGTAAGACGAGGACTATGATCAGGTCTTACGGCAGACATAATTTGTGTCTGATCCTTTAGGTATACAGCTTCAAAGATCAAAAGCTATAATATTGGATATCCGCATAATCAATAACAAAGGAAATTAGGTTATTGAACAAAAATTTAAGAGTAATTATCAAATTCTTGAGTCCACAAAAGAATCGGGAATTTTTTATTCAGATAAATTCGGAAGACTTGTGCGTCACGTTAATACATATATGGATAAATTACCGCCCCAAAATCACAGTTATTTCAATTTGGTAATTCCCGAAGGGATACGTGCTCTGCCGAAGCATATCTTCAGCAGCTATACAATAAATACTCTTACTCTTTCCTCGTCACTTATCGCCATTGATTCGATGGCATTCTC
>CAYYRY010000165.1:0-4684 GCA_964474245.1 uncultured Ruminococcus sp.
AAAAATAGTGTTGAAAAGGGGGTTTTGGAAGTTTATGTGAGATTTAATACTGTATTTTTGTTTCATTTCAGAAAGCGTTAAAATGTATACTAAAGATTGACAAAGACCGGTTTTTGTGATATAAATGACATATAAGAATACTATTTATGGTCTCAATGGAAAGTGACAGAGTAAAATTGAGACAGCAATAACCTTTACGGGAAAACACTGAGTAGTCGGGAATAGGTATTACTTGTGTTTGTTTAGTTAAATATTTGCATCCGCAGGCAGAATGGAGATTATTATGAATATTGTTGGCGGTAATCTTGAAGATGTGAAGCCGAGTACGGTGTGGTCATCCTGGAATATTTTTGATACCGTGGAGGATGACTCAGCGGAAAATCTGACTGAGGCGGAGGTACGGTCTTATTTTGTTATGACTTGTATTCTTGGCTTGCCCATCCCGCAGATCCGTGACATAACTGAGTTTACTGCGGATACGGTGGAACTAATAATGAATCCGGAGCTTATGGAGCTTCACGCTGTTCCAATTGAGACGTGTGCGGTTTACTTAAAGTCCGTAGGTGATGCGGTTGACGTGTGGTTTAAGAAAACTAAGGACAGCGAGGATGGCTGCGGCGCCTTGGCGTTTTTTAACGGAGGAGACTATGATGAGATGGTGACCTTCGCCTTGGCGGACATATGCACATCGGGCAAGGCTGTGCTTCGGGATGCTGTTGACCGCTTTGATCTTGGGGAGGTAGATGAGATAACTCTCATGGTACCGTCACACGATACCGTGGTATTTACTCTTGTGACGGATGCCGGATTTCAGCCGTGTACAGGCGTATCAAACGAATAAAATACTTAATTTTTAGAAGAGGAGAACAATATCATGAACATCAGAGAAGTCCTTGAAGACATAAAGTCTCCGAGAAGGAAGAAGGTCATTCTCGACTGTGACACTCACAATGAGATGGATGACCAGTACGCTGTGGCTTACGTGCTCGGAAGGGAAGACAGAATGGAGCTTCTTGCCATGACAGCGGAACATTACCACTGCGGTAAGGAAGGCGACCTTGCACGTGGTATGGAGGAATGCTATGAAGAATTCTTCCGTGTTATGAGGGTGTGTCATAAGGAAGGTGCCGCGCCGGTGTACAAAGGTGCGACTACACGTATTGACGAGGATTGGCCGCTTTTCCGTCCTGTAGATACCGATGCTTCAAGGGCGATAATCAAGCACGTACATGAGGCAGGAGAGCTTGTTTACATAATAGCAACGGGCCCTCTGACCAACGTTACTTCTGCTATCATGCTTGACCCCACGATAAAGGACAAAATTTGCGTAATATGGCTTGGCGGAAACTGCCTCGATTGGGATGGCGGTATTGATGAATGTAATCTGTGGGGGGATTATGCCGCAGGACAGATACTTGTGAACAGCGGAGTTGCCCTCGTTCAGCTCCCCGCCCACAGCCACGGAGACGGCGGAACCGTTCAGCTTAAAGCCACAAGGGAAGATTATATGGAGAAGTTCAAGGGTGACAGCGAAGCAGTTGTATTCTTCCGTGATATACTTCCCGTTGAGTACAAGGGTATTACCGAATGGCATGGACACGTGATCTGGGACATGGCAGGTCCTGCCGTGCTCACCATGCCCGAAGTTTTTGATTTCAGCTTTATACCTGCGCTTATATTCGGTGATAACAGGAAGTATGCCTTTGACAGAACGAGACATGAAATGATCTTTATGGACCGTCTGGACCCGCGTCCCATCCTTGACGATATGTACAGAGTCATCAATTCGCTTTAAGTATAAGTATTATTAAGCTTTATAAAAGCAAAGGGGAAGGAAAGCCTTTTTATTAGCTTTCCTTCCTCTTTGCCTTTATTGTCTGTCAGAGCTTATCGGATCAACAGCGGAGGCGGATTACGCCTCATGAGTGATCGGTTCTGTCTCAATATCTTCCGATCTTTGAGTAGTGGTTATCCACGAAGTCTGCGCCTTCACGTATGCTGTAGTCGCCGACGGAGGGGTTTACGAAGAAGGGATTTTCAGATGTGGTGTAGTCTCTGTTCTTTTCTCCCGCTCCGTTGAGATATGCTTCACCTGTACCGACGATATTCACGTCAAATCCCGCGTTGCCGTGAGTATACGTAACGGGCGTAAAGATACAGTCGAGCTTACCGTAATCCGCAATGTCAAAGCTTGTCAGATACAGTTCGGGCCAGCGCTCGAGCCATACGTCGTATCCGTCCTCACCGGGCTGAGGCTTTGCGCCCGCATATCTCTTATACATTGAAGTCTTCAGGATCTCCTCAGGATTTGCATCTTCGTTTTTGTATCCCATATATCCCGTGGAATATCCGACGGTTCCATCGACCAGGAATACGTTATCGAATATATAATTTGCGCGTCCGCCGTTCTGGACTATACTCACACCGTTATTGTAGAAGACGTTTCCGTAAACGAGCTGTCCTGCGGTATCGTTGTCAAGATAGATGGCGTATACCGGAATATTCTTGAAAATATTATAGCGGATATGGTTGTCAATATACGTTACGGCTTCCCATGTATAAACGGCACCGTAGTCCTGAGTCTTCGTCATAATATTATCGAATACGTTGTACTCTATCTTCATGTCGATACACATGTTGTATCGGATGGCACCGTGGCCGCCCTCGTAGAAGTAGTTGTGGGAGATCTCCGTTCCAACGTCGTCCGTGATGGAAATTGCACTTGAGAAATACTCGGGAAGAGTAAAATCGTGGAAATAGTTGTTGGTAATTACGTTGTGTCCATCGATAAGGTAACGCTTGTTGTCCGTCATGGTCCAATCGTCACGTACCATATTGGAGTTAAGGTAAATGCAGTGGTCAACGCAGTTGTAGAACTCGCTGTTCTTGATGGTGAGGTATCTTACGTGATCGGGGAAGTTTACGGCGGCAAGTCCGCCTACGTTTCCGATCTTGCACATATCAAGTGTGAAATGATCCGCATATACAACGAAGGCGTTTTGGTTTGTACCGTCAAATTCAAAGCCCGTAAAGGTCAGATACTCAGCCTCTTCTTCTACGGTAACGTAAGTTCCGCCGTCGGAGATGAAGTAGTCACCCCTTGCCATGTAAACGTACAGGGTAGACGTCTTGTTGTCAAACCAATATTCGTTACCCGCATCCACGAATTCCGCGAGATTACTGAAGAACGTAAGGTCATCCGTTCTTCCCTCATACATAAGGGGATATTCGTCAAGAGGGAAACCGGATATGGGGTCGAGGATCCAGTTATCGAAATCAAAGGTAAGCACCTTGGTTTCTTTGTCGTAGGAAAGAACGGGGAAAATGTCGTAAACGTAACCTGCGCGGAGGAAGCCGTTCATCTTAAGACCTTCAATGGTCTTGAAGCTTTCAATAACCGAAGGAAGAAAGTGCTGAAGCATGATACTTTTGTGATCATCCACAGTGGTGGTCACGTTTGTGTAATAGTTAGCATTAGGCTCACGCGCCTCAATGGGCTGACCGAATTCGGAGAACAAACGGGTGTTAAAGGAGAATTTGTCATATCTTCCGCTAAGATCCGCTTTATAGATGTGGGGCTGAGCGTTGGTCTTGAACATATCGCGGTCAGAGTCGTCGAGAGGCTTGAATTCCTTTTCCTTTATGGTAACACCGTTGCGGAAGATAACGTCACCGTCGCCGTATTTGCAGTATTTGATCGGAACAGACTCAGTTCCCGCGTCATCGGCGGTAAAGATCACGTTGTCAAGCTTACCGTAGTCACCTGCTTTGAATGCAACGACGATCTCATCATTAGCTGTTTTCTTCAGCTCGCGTACCTTGTTTCTCGCACCCTCAAAGGTAGCGAGAGGCTTATCGATAGTACCGGGATTCTTATCGCTTCCGTCAACTGCCACGTACAGATCCGCGTCGTCAACGAGAGGATAATCGGGCTCGGTATAGCTGCTGAGAGGCTTAGGCTCCGAATAGTTGAGATCATACTTGAATTCGGTAGTGTTGAAGCGGTATATGATAGTTGCGAACTGATCGCGGGTAGCGGTGGATTTGGGAGAGAGTGTGCTGCCGTCCCCTGTACCGTTGATGATACCCTCGCTTGTTGCCCAGACCATAGCATCGCTTGCCCAGCTTGCAACTGTGTCCTTATCGGTGAATTTATCGAGAGATGCATCGCTGTCGGTATTTATATACTTATATTTCGCATAGCGCAGGAACATGGTGGCAAGCTCCTGACGGGTAATGACGCGTGTGGGGGCAAACCATTCATCACCCCAATCGTTGACATCGGCAGCAGTGACTATGCCTGCGAGCTTAGCCCAGACCACAGCCTCTGAATAGAACTTACGGTCCTCAACGTCCATAAATATATGCTTGAAGGTAGTTCGGGGAGAACCCTCAAGTCTGTACAGAACGGTTACGACCATGGCACGGGTAAGCTCCTCACCGGGAGAGAAATTCGTGCCTCCCGTACCGTTCATAAGTCCGTTTTCCCAAACGTATTTGATAGGCTCGTATGCCCAGTTTTTCTTAACGTCTGTAAACGGGAGCTCATCCTCCGCACTTACCGTAATGCTTGTCATGCATACACTCATCAGCATGAGAAATGCAAGAATGACAGAAAGCTGTTTTTTAAATTTCATGATATTTTCCTTTCGTGAAATTAGTAATGTTTTACATTATGAATTAT
>CAYYRY010000166.1:0-4675 GCA_964474245.1 uncultured Ruminococcus sp.
GTAGGCACACACGGTGTAAAGGGAAACCTTCGTCTCGAGAGCTACTGTGACACTCCTCGTATACTTGCGGGACTTAACACCATATATTTTAAAAAAGGCGATACTTACATACCTTACAAGATAGAGAAAGCTTCTGTCCAAAAGGAAGCGGTTCTTGCAAAGCTTGAGGGTATTGAATCCCTTGAAGAAGCAATACTTTGGAAGGGCAGAGAGTTTTACGCTGACCGAGCTGACTTTAAGCTGGCTGACGGAGGATACTTTATAGCCGATCAGATAGGTCTTCCCGTTAAGGATTCGGAAAGCGGTGAAGTTTTCGGTCATGTCAGAGAAGTACTCACCGGACGAATTCAGGACATTTACGTTATAGAGGACGTAAACGGCAGTAATTTTATGATTCCTTCGGTTCCCGATTTTGTTAAATCAGTAATCGTTGAAGGTGTTGACGCAGGTGTATACGTCAAGCTTATTGACGGTATGCGCGGAGAATAGTGTGAAATTTCAAACAGCTTCAGCTCACACAGATGTATTTTGAATGGAGATTAAAATGAACATTGACATTATGACTCTGTTTCCCGAATTCGTTGATGGGATACTTTCTGAAAGTATAATCGGCAGGGCAAGAAAGGCAGGTAAGCTTGATATTCGCACACATAATATCCGCGATTATTCTGAAGACAAGCACAGACGTGTAGACGATACACCTTACGGCGGAGGCAAGGGAATGCTCATGGCGGCACCTCCGATTTACCGTACCCATAGGGCGATCCTTGATATGCGTGGTTATACCGATGAAGATAAGGTAATTACCGTGTATATGTCTCCTCGCGGAAAAATATTCAATCAAGCTCTCGCGTCATCCATAGCAGAATATGATGGACTCATCATACTATGCGGTCATTACGAGGGCGTTGACGAGAGGATCATTGAGGAGATAGTCGATGCCGAAATATCGATCGGTGATTTTGTTCTGACAGGAGGAGAGCTGCCCGCGTGTATAGTTGCCGATGCGGTGGGAAGACTCTGTGACGGTGTTCTTGCAGATCCGGAGTGCCATGAAAAAGAGTCTTTTTCGTCGGGACTTCTTGAATATCCGCAGTACACAAGACCTTACGATTACCATGGTATGAAGGTGCCGGACGTACTTCTGTCAGGTCATCATGAAAACATAGAAAAATGGCGGAACGAGCGTTCCCTTGAGATAACGAGAGAACGCCGTCCCGATCTGCTTGAGTGATCTAAATTCCAAGCTGTTCGTATATTCCGTTTGCTAATCCGAGTGCAAAGAGCCTCGGGTTTTGGCTCATTAGTGCAGCATCTGAGGGATTTGTTATAAATCCCAGCTCCACAAGAACGGCGGGCATATTCGTTTTCCTGAGTACATATAGAGTCGGACGGGGGAAGACGCCTCGGTTTCTCAGACCAGTTGCAAGGTTAAGCTGTTCAAGAATCCGACGTGCAAGATTTCCTGCGGTACTCTGCGTTCTGTATACGTATGCTTCGGAGCCTGATGCACCGGGAACGGACGATGCGTTTGTATGCAGACTAATAAAATAGTCTGCTCCCCATGAATTTGCATCGTTTACCCTTGACGCAAGGGAAGATGCGTTGGATGTGCCAAGCTGTGTTGTTGGCAGTGGACGTGAAAGGCGTGTTTCTAAGCCTCGTGATCGAAGGAGGGCCGACAGCTCCACTCCTATGGTATAGACTATGTCCTGTTCTCTGAGACCGTTGCCTTCTGCACCTGCATTAGGGTTCCTCGGATTATGTCCCTGGTCTATGTATATCTTTGTTGCCATGATAATGCTCCTATTTCTGAATATAACTACTTTATATTTTATGCGGTAAAGTCATGTTTGCCACTTGAAGTTGAGGTGATAGCTATTAAACAGATGCAGAAGATCCTCAGCCGTATGAGAATGGCTGTGGAAAAATATGAAATGATAAAGAAGGGTGACCATATATGTGTCGGTGTTTCAGGCGGCAAGGATTCACTCGTTTTGCTTGAAGCCTTGGCAACAATGAGACGCTTTGAAGATTTTTCATATGATATTACCGCTGTTACCGTTGATAACGGAATCGTGCCTCAGGAGCAAGAGATTTTTGCTCCCGTTTCCGACTATTGTAAACGTATCAGTGTTGAGCATAAGATCATTAAGACTGATATTGCCAAAATTGTGTTCGAGGAACGCATGGAAGAGAATCCATGCAGTCTCTGTGCCAAGTTGCGCCGCGGAGCACTTCACAATACTGCTGAGGAGCTTGGCTGTAACGTGCTTGCTCTCGGTCATCATCTTGATGACGTGTGCGAAACGTATCTGATGAATATCATTTTAGCAGGCAGAGCCGGATGCTTTTGTCCCGCTATGACTTATGAAAACAGCGGCATTCGCCTTATTAGGCCCTTCATATATCTCAGAGAAGGGGAGATAAACAGTTATGCTCAAAAGACCGGTATACCTGTTATGGACAAAATATGTCCCGTTGACGGTGAGACCGAAAGAGCACATTATAAAGATCTTCTGAGATCAGAGGATCGCCGACACCGCGGTGTTTATACCCGAATACTTGGTGCGCTTGAACGCTCATCTCAGGATGGGTGGCACGAGTAAGTACATCAAAAGCGAATATTCTTTTTTATCTGCACATATTTATATGACAAAGCTAAAATGTGAGGGGACATATGAATATGTGCAGAACTTTTCTGAAGGAATTTGAGTTTTACTTTAAAAGCTCCGTGAGATTGTACATTTCATGCGGTGTTAATTTGCTTATATTTATTGGAACGTGGCTCTCATGTAACGGAAAAGAATACGTGTGGAAGCTCTGTAAAGTACAAGGCGCAAGGCCGCCTTTTTTGCTGTTGTTTATCCTTGGGTGTATCATGGCACTTTCTTTTGGTGCTCTTATGTCAGTAAGCATGAAATGGGGCTGCAGTGGAAATCTTGGGTTAAGATGTGTATCTGCTTACTTCATGTCTTTGCTATGGTGTCCGCTTACGCTGATTGCAGCATCTTGCTTTTTTTCGGTAACGGTCATACTTTTGGCTTGGGTGCATATCTTTATGGTTGCACGAGCCGTTTGTCGATACTCCTTGATTGCAAAAGCTTCGGTCGTTGTGATCGCCTTGATTCAGTCGTACTTTATGTATATAACACTGGTTTTGGCTTTTCCACGCTGATTAAAGCTTAAATTTTGTGATATTTGTCATAATCTATTGACAAAAACAGAAGTTTAATATATAATTGTTTCAGTAAGTTTAATTAAACTTAATTTCGGAGGAAAAAATGAAAAGAATTAAATTTTTAGCTCTTATCCTTGCAGTGATGTTTATCTGTGTGATGCTTCCGTCCTGTGCTGAGGTCGTTACCGTTAACGATGTAACATTTGCGGCTATTACCCTCACTCCCGACGGCGAAAAGACACTCCTTGTTGATACAGTAAAGGGTGACATTTCCGGTACTGCTGACGATATGCCTACAGTTCTTGATGCTGTAATCCAGCTTCTTGAGGAAAACGGCATCCGTCATAAGGTTGAAGATGATGCCATCACTTCTATCAGCGGTAAGTCTGAGGCTACAAGAGGTGGTTACTTCTACGTTTGGGAATACAAGATCAGCGGTAAGACGCCTAAGGGACGTGCATCCGAAATTCCTGTTGAAGAAGGCGACTATATCGTATACTATCTTACACCTGATGTAGATAAGGAGGCTGCTGATACAGCGGTTGAAACAGAAGAGGCAGCAGAGTAATAAAGCTTGACCGAAGGGTATTACTTGCCCTTCGGTTTTCTTTAAGTTAAGCTTCTGTGACTTAAGCTTTTAACTGATCTGCGGTTTTTAGTTCGAAAAAATTATATTTAGTTTAGCGTGAAAGTTCAGACATTATCAAACTGAGTATTTTTGATTCACGCTGTGCAGCCTTAGGCTGAATGGAGGATTTTATGAAAAGATTAGTTTTATTTTTGCTTGCTTGCGTAATGGTATTTTCTCTTGTATCTTGCGGTGGGTCCGGTGATACCTCAGAAGAGACACAGGGACCTGTGTCAACCGGTGCTACGGGAAGCTCCGTAAAGGATCTTGCTTGCTCTGTTATTACAGTGGATACTGAGGGTTTCAAGACCAGAATCGTTGAAGTTCTTTACGGTGACGTTGAAAATACTGACGGTACGGATGTTACTGTTCTTGACGTTGTAAAGAAGCTTTTTGATGAAAACGACGTTAAATATGAGATCACCGACGGTAGGATTACTTCCATTAGAGGTAAGGGAGAAAGCGAGAGTGACGGATATAAGTATATCTGGGAATATAAGATCAACGGTTATCTTGTAACAACACCTGCTGATGAAATGCTTGTAGGAGAGGGCGACCACGTGATCTACTATCTTACACCTTACAAGCAGTAATATCTTCTTTATACCGGTTTTCTAAATTGACAGCGGAGATGCTTCCTTGTGGAAGTATCTCCAGTTTCTATTGTGAGCATATTAAAGCACGGTCCTTTACCCGTTGGTTGAAGGACCGTGCTCGGTTAATTATTGGTGATTGATGTTTTACTGTCAATTGGTTTCTTCAGCTTCGTTAAAGCTGTCACAGCAGGGAGCTGCTTCATCAACGAGAGCTTCTTCGGGAGCAGCTGCGGTAACGTCACCGATACGTGCGGTTTGAGAGAAGAGCAC
>CAYYRY010000167.1:0-4668 GCA_964474245.1 uncultured Ruminococcus sp.
GACCCGCGCCCTTAACGTAGCAAGCAGTACCGAGACATACGCTGATGGGGTGCTGTCCCTTGGGATTGAGCAAGAACTGTGAATAGAAAGTAGCAACACCGAATACCTCGGATACGGGAATTCCAAGTCCGAGAGCTATGGTCTTCTGCACTTCCTTGGGCAGATAGCCGTACACATCCTGAGCCTGCTGGAGCACGGGCATAAGCGCACCTGCTTCACCCTTGTACTTCTCAATGATAGCATCAAGCTGTGCCTTCTGTTCGGCAGTATCGGTGAAAGGTACTGCCGTCATGGTTTTCTTCATAATTAGATTTCCTCCTGAAAAATGTTATTATGTAGACCAGGACCGTCCCGGCATAGGTTACTGATTTATTTTGTTTCCTTTGCGGCAACGAATTCTTCAATGGCATCCGCCGCTGTGTCAACATAATCGTTTTCGTAAAGCTCGATGATTCCCTTGTCGCAAAGGGCAGCCAGTGAAGGATCGAAGGGAATCTGACCGAGGAACCTGAGTCCAAGCTCCTTACAGTGTGCTTCAGTCTTACTCTTACCAAATACTTCGATCTTCTTTCCGCAATCGGGACATTTTACGTAAGACATATTTTCCACAACGCCGATAACGGGAATATTCATCATAGATGCCATATTTATTGCCTTTTCAACTATCATGGAAACAAGCTCCTGAGGAGTTGTAACGATGATGATTCCGTCAAGGGGAATTGACTGGAATACGGTAAGAGGCACGTCCCCAGTTCCCGGAGGCATATCGATGAACATATAGTCTACGTCATCCCATATGACCTCGCTCCAGAACTGCTTTACAGCGCCGGCGATAACGGGACCTCTCCAAACAACGGGACTTGTCTCGTCCGGAAGAAGGAGATTTACTGACATTACGTCAATACCTGTTTTACTTCTGAGGGGGATGAGTGCATCTCCCGTACTCTGAACCTCACCCGCGGAAAGGCCGAAGGCCTTGGGCACGGAGGGACCTGTAACGTCGGCATCAAGAATTGCCGCATGAGAATCTCTTCTCTGCATGGCAACGGATAGCATGGACGTTACGATGGATTTACCGACTCCGCCCTTTCCGCTGACAACTCCGATAACTCTTTTTACGGAGCTTGCGGTGTGGAGCGGCTCATGAGTTATTCTTGATGAACAATCCTTGGAGCAGGATGAACAATCATGAGTACAATTTTCTGACATTTCATTTTTCCTTTCAGGGTCAATACAAAAAATAAGTTATAATACTCTTATTATATACTTCCACAACTATTATTATATTACATTTTTGATAAAATTACAATAGTTATGTAATTAATTATTGCTATTTTCACCATATTTTTTGCTGATTTATCATAAATAGCGATGCTTTGGCATAGAAAACACAAAATAGATGGAATATTAAGTAAATACTTTGCCATAACACTACGTAAATATCGAAGTATCCCGACTCAATGCTTTGATGCCTTTGACTTTTTCAATCTCCGATATTATCCTGCCATATAAAGAATTCAGACGGGATCGTCACACTTTGGCAAATGACCCCGTCTGAAAATTATTTACGTTTTATGATCAGTTTAACAATCTCATAACCGATAAGCAATAGAAGTGCCCCCGAAGCCGAAATAGTACATAACAGCCAATTGGGCTTAACATCTCCGAACATGGACGTTACACCGCCGGAGAACATGAACATCAGCACCGTTACAAGAAGCACCACAGCATACAAAAAGTAAGCAACGTTTGCATCTCTTCCGTGTTTCAAGGAACCTCCGTCAAGGATCAGCTCACTGAGAATCACGAATTGCATAAGCAGAAGCGAGATGGTAAGCGCCGACACCGTACCGTGTGACGGTATTCCCGGAATAAGCCCAGTTACGGGAAGCATACTTGAAGCAAAAGCAACAGCACCTGCGGCGATGCCGATCCACGAATATGATACGATATCCCGTATGCTCGGTATCCTGCGCCTTTTTTTATCTCCGTCAGGTACGCGAAGTCTTTCCGGTGTAAATGCCAGCACTACCACTGCGCCGAAATCGAATATCATGCCAAGGAGCAAAATATTTGCCGCATTCATTACAACAGTATCGGTAATGATTGAAAGGAGCATACAAACAAATCTCGACATCTGAGCCATAATGGTATATAGTGCCGCACGGCGCAGATTTTCAAGAGCGCAGACCGAAGCGGAAACTGTACGAAGAGTCTCATAAAAGCCTCCGTATCCCGGTTCGGTTTTCGGGTATACAGATATTTCCGCACGTCTTTTCAAGGTCTGGGGTATGGGACGTCTGTCCGAGGTACTGACCGCCGCACCGACGGTTCTTCCTGCCATCATACCGGATTCGGACGGCTCTGATGTTATCACCAAGGAATTCGGTATCTTTTCCGTAAGTCTGATAGCTGAAGCAATACGTATTTTCCCTGCGGCATCTATCTTGCCGCCGTTCTCTCCCTTAGGAGGAACGGCTACTATAAAGCTTCCGCTTGGCAATGTCTTTCCCTCGATCACATCACGGCACGTAATTATTGGACAGGATTCGGTTATCACACCCATGTTGGCGAGATATCCTCTGTCTGATACTGAATCTGAGGAAAGAAGCACAACTGACATTCCGGATCTTTCAAACTCACGGCTGACATCCGACATCTTCGGGTCAATTCCCTGCTCCACCGTAATAAATCCGTCAAAGCACATATTGCTTTGGAGCACGGATAAGCGTTTCAGAGTCGTGTATATTGACATTCTGTGAGCCTTGGCGATTATCTCACCGCCGCGCAGGCGGATAACTTCTGCCTGCTTGAGTATTCTTCTCCGATCATCCTCGCTCATGGGCTTCTCACGTCCGTTTACGGTATACCTGTCGCAAAACGGCAGCACGTCCGCGATATCGCCGCAAAGGTGGATCTCGTAGTTCGCACCTTTTCTGACTATCACATTATATGTATCATTGTGAGTCGCTTTCACCGCCTTATAATCAACGGGGATCTCTTCATGGGAAGCATATTTTGCAAGGTCGATTCCGTGCTCCTCTTTGGAGCTTAATGTCACCTTATCAAGAAGAAGCTCGATCTTCCCTTTAGCATTAGAATCACCCGAAAGTGAGGTGGAAACATCACTTTTCGGGATAGTTTTCAAAATGTCGGCAAGGAATGCGCCGGCTTTGACGTCCGCTTTTTTCACTTCATGGAGCTTACCGTCAGCAAAGTACGACGTATACGAAGCCTTTCCCGATTTGAACACCGATATATCCGACACTATTACGGAAGAGACGTCCGCTATCTTGTGAATGTTTGTTATATCCTTGACTACGGCTCTGCCGTCCTTCATTTCGGCAACTCGTCTTACGGGCACTGTCAGGGACATATAACCTATATTTATAAGATAGCTGCTGACAGATGCCGCGGCAAGAGCCATGGCATCAATAAATGCATCTGCTATGCTAAATGTACCTCCACGTAGCAGATTGAAAGCAATTGCCAGTCCACTGAGGACAAACACGCACAGAAGTACGGCAACGCTTCCTCTGCGGCACCACTCGGACAGCTCATTTATCACAGGCACATCATCACCTGACGGAATCAGAAGTCCTCCGCGTCTCATTGAAACGAGAGCATCGTCTCCGCAAGCAGTCGCCACGATACGACAGCTTCCCGAAAGGATCGCGGAACCTGCAAAAAGCATATTCACGCGGTATTCGCAAGGTATCTCAGCGCCAACGGCATCGGTCAGAATAACTGTGTCCCCCTTGATAACTGAGGTCTTGTTTTCGGTTATTCCCTGTTCGCTTACCCTTATCTCGTCTCCGTAAACTATTCTTCCGTCACAGGGAACGATATCACCGGGGCCAAGGACCACAACGTCTCCCTGCACTATTCCGTCGGCGCGGACTATATACGTCTCTCCTCCTCGTATGACCGTGGCGCTTGGGATACCCTCGTCAGCCAAAGTCTCAAGGATACGCTTCGACTTTACGTATGTCAGCACTCTGAACACCACACCCAAGGCAAGGATCACACACACAGTCAGTGCTATGATGCTTCTTTCAAACACTGCCGCAGTAAGTGCCGCTATTATCAGCACAAGTCCCGTCATGTCACCGAGGCTCTTCAACGCATATTCCGTAGCAGACGTGCGCCTGACGTGCCAGATATTATTTTTCCCTTCTCTGCGCCGACGTTTTCTCACTTCTCCGTGCTCAAGGCCTCTGTAAATATCAGTATCGAGCACCGAAGCAACAGCCTCGGGATCCCGCAGGTGCCATTCGTTATTTCTTTGAGCCATTGTTTTCCCCCTTCGCTGTAGTCAGCACAAATTCATCTTTTCCGAAACTGAGCAAAGCTTCTGATATTAATCAAACGTACTGAAGAACTATACCGTCGTCTCCCGCCTCTGCGGATATGGCAGTAACGCCACCACGGGATGAGATTATAATCTCCGCGATCTTATCCTCGATCTCCGTTTGAATAAATCTTCTCATGTTTCTCGCACCGTATTTTACGGAATACGATTTCTTTGCAATATAGTGTTTTACCGCATCACTTGCCACAAACTTAATACCCTTTTCGTCGAGTATCTTCATGAGGTCCCCGACCATTATGGATGCGATATTCACAAAGTCATCCATATCGAGGCTTCTGAAGGTGATGATCTCATCA
>CAYYRY010000168.1:0-4610 GCA_964474245.1 uncultured Ruminococcus sp.
TCTCTTATCTCTGCGGAGAGGCTTTTTTCGGTAAGCCTTATATCCTTGACGATCATCTGCAAGGTTTTGGTACCTTGGAATTCATTTATATCAAGGTTATACAATAGGTCTACAACATCACCCGTATATATATCAAGCTCAGCAAGTGTTTTTCTGAAGCACATTGCAGTAATTACGAGGTTATCCCGGCGCAGAATAAACTTTATGTGCTTTCCTCCACCAATTGGGATAACTTCACTGACGTACATACCGTCGGTTCTGAATACAGGAACGGGATTTGACGTGCCGTACGGTTCAAGACAGTATAGCTCATTTGCAAGATCCATCGTTATATCCGATGAATCGAGATTACACTCTGCCTCAATGATCACCTCTGCACAATCTGTTTCGGTATGATTACGTATGAACTCATTAAGCTTCTCTCTGAAAGCAAGAAGATTCTTGCGCTTGATGGAAAGCCCTGCGGCAAGCTCGTGGCCTCCGTATTTTTCAAGGAGATCAGAGCAGTATGATAAAGCCTCAACAAGATTGATACCTTTAACACTTCTTCCCGAGCCCTTACCTACGTCCTCACCTGATGCTTCGCCTTCGGGATTACCGTCAAATGAAACGAGAATTGACGGTATACCGTACTTTTCTGTAATTCTTGAAGAAACGATACCTATAATACCGTGGTGCCATTTTTCGTCATCCAGGACTATGGCACGGTCACTTTCAAAATCATGACCGAATGCAATCTTGGCATATGCCTCTTCAGTAATGCTGTTTTCCTTCTGTTGACGCTGTTTATTTATGGAGCATAGCTCCTTTGCGTACTTCTGAGCAGTTTCAACGTCATCAGAAATGAGAAGCTCAACTGCAGTTGAGGCATCCTTTATCCTTCCTGCGGCATTGATTCTCGGCGCAAGGGTGAAGCCAACAAAAGCTGCAGTTATCTTTTTCTTCGTGTTATATTTCGATTCAGAACCTGAAGCACTTATCAGCTCGGTGATAGCGGGTCTTGTTCCTCTCTCAATGAGGCTGAGACCGTAGCTGACTATAAGCCTGTTTTCATCCTTGACAGGCATGACGTCTGCAATAGTACCGAGAGCAACAAGATCACAATACTCCTTGGAAATACGTCTGACACAAACAGCAAGAGAATCGTCTGGATTAAGAACGGATTCAAGTGCACAAAGCAGCTTGAATACAACACCGACACCTGCAAGCTCCTTGAAGGGGTATGTACAGTCATGACGACAGGGATTCACAATGGCATCAGCCGAAGGTAAGACCTCATGGCATTCATGATGGTCCGTGATCACAACGTCTATACCAAGTTCCTTCGCATAAGCAATTTCATCGACAGCGGTAATACCCGTGTCAACAGTAATTATGAGATCATACCCATCATCTGCAAGCTCCTTGATAACGTTTCTCGACATACCGTAGCCTTCTGTCATCCTGCAAGGAATATGGTAGCCAACGTCAGCACCGTAAGAATTAAGGTAAAGATACAATGATGCAACGGAAGTTACGCCGTCAACGTCGTAGTCTCCGTAGATCATTATTCTTTCCTCAGCAGTTATGGCATCGGAGATACGAGCAGCGGCCTTGTCCATATCACAAAGCAGAAACGGGTCATACAGCTGTTCCTCCTCTTTTCCGATAAAGCTTCGAGCTTCACCCGGAGTATGACAGCCTCTGTTGTACAGAAGTTTCGCTGTCGGAACAGTAATCGACAGCTCATCGGAGATCGCAGAAACAGCATCACTGTTATCAAGAGATGCGTCACTTACGACCCACTTGTTTAACCTATTATAATACATCTATCTATATCCACTCTTTATATTAATTTACATCGTTATGGGATATTACTCTTACAACAGCAATATCCGGTGTGCTTTTTTTCTTTCTGTGTTCAATTAAGCCTATAATACCGAATGTAATGGCAAAACCCATTGCACCGATAATAAAGCTCAGACCTTCGTTTACTGTGAGATGCATTGATACGGCATAGCAAGCCGCAAAAACGATCAATGGCATGATGAAAACAAGTGTTGCATACCACAGCACTTTTGAATCTGACGTTTGAATCTCAACTAAATCTCCGGGGGAGACGGAAATATTGCATACGGCTTTTGAAGTCATAGATTTATCTGCACCCAAAAGGCTTCCGTGAGAACAGGTACAGTTACCGCTGGTCTTTGAAGCGCAACCGGAACACATACTGCTCCGTTCAACTTTGATCACTGCAATATTTCCGTTTATACTTATAATTTCAGCAATTTTTTTCATAGATAATTAATAAAGCGTATTATCTTATCGGAGAATATTTCTCCATAATGGCACGTGCAACCTTTAAGCCGTCAATTGCGGCACTCATTATACCACCTGCGTATCCTGCACCTTCTCCGCAAGGATAAATAGTCCCGTGAGATACGGCTGTATATCCTTCGTTGCGCATTATACGTACCGGAGCAGAGGTACGCGTTTCAACACCTGTAAGTACCGAGTCAGCTCTGTCAAAGCCTTCAATCCGCTTTCCGAATGCTCTGATTCCGATTTTGAGCAGATCGGATACAAAGGACGGAAGAACCGCATTCAAATCACAGGGAGTGACGTTGCCGCGCATATAAGTGGGCATAACTCTCGAAGGTGTACTGCCGAACTTTCCTTCAAGCAGATCACCAACGGTCTGCATGGGGGCAGTATAATTGGAACCTCCGGCAATGAATGCCTTTCTTTCAAGCTCTCGCTGAAATGCAATAGCACCCATAGGAGTGTTACCGTAATCTCCTTGCAAAACTGATACAGCCAACGCAGCGTTTGCATTGACTCCGTCTCTTTTTCGGTGACTCATTCCGTTGGTAACAACGCCACCTTCTTCACTTGAAGCACAAACTACCTCTCCTCCGGGACACATACAAAACGAGTATACGCCCCTCTCACCCTCACGGTAAGACAAGCTGTATTCAGCATGGCCGAGAGTTTCGTCTCCTGCAAGATCACCATGCATTGCTTTGTCTATATCACTCTGGAGATGCTCAGCTCTGACGCCTACAGAAAAAGCCTTCGGCTCAATAACGTAGCCGCTTGACATCAGGCTCTCATAGGTATCACGGGCACTGTGACCGATGGCGAGAACCAGCACACCGTAGTCAACTCCCGCACCTTCAACGGAAATACGCTCACCGCTTATGTCTACACGGCTGTTATATTGTATTTCTCCGCCAAGCTCTCTTATTCGTTTATCCGCATTATTCACTACTTCTCTGAGAATATCGGTACCGATATGAGGCTTAGCTTTAGTTAATATATCATCCGGTGCTCCAAGTTCCACAAGCTTTGACAGCACGTAGGTACAAAGAGGGTCGTTTATTCTCGTTGTGAGCTTTCCGTCGGAAAATGTGCCTGCCCCACCTGCACCGAACTGGATATTGGTCTCTGTATCAAGAATACCCGTATTAATAAAGCCTTCGATAGCCTTTACTCTGGAATTCACATCACCGCCGCGCTCGAAAACAATGGGACTATACCCGTTTTCCGCAAGAGCCAAAGCGCAGAATATGCCGGCCGGCCCAAATCCAACGATCACGGGACGTTTTATCATATTCTCGGCACCCACACCGTGGGCAAATCCGGCTTCACTGTAAAGCTTGAAGCCTTTATCAATGCGCTCACTTGCTTTTTCATGAGAAAGCAAAAGATCAAGACAAACTGAATATACGAGTTTAATGTCGTTTTTTCGTCTTGCGTCAACGGATTTCCTGTGAATAACCGGATTCTTACATTCACATCCGAAGTGTTTTTTAGCCCTATTAACGGCAGTGGAAACAGCAGCATTATCTGCTTCCTGTCCACTGATCTTACCGTTATAAGGAACAATAATATTTTCTGCGAGAATTCGTATTTTTATCATCTTTTAATTAATCTTGATCTGTATCGAATACGTACCCAGTTCAATAACTTCGTCGGAATATTCTGAATCAACAACCACAGTTGCATTTCTTGAAACAACACCTTTGCTTGAGGAATCAAAACCGCTGAGATCGACCACAACAGAAATATCTGACGTTTTAATTTCGCTGAGTACGTCAGTCTTCCCCCTTAAAGTAACGACAGTGTTCTTGTCGAGGACCTCATACTCAATATCAGAGGCTGCACCGGTAATTTCAATATTACTGGTCGTAAACTGTTTTGTCTTGAGAGATGAGTTTAGTTCAATCGTAACATTGATTTCAGCGTCATCTTCAGAAATAATAACATCAGTCATAGCTTTAGGTGTAACTGTCATAACGCACGTTGATTCAGAAATGGACTTTTCATCTATCTCAATTGTTTCGATAACTGCATTCAGATCGGAAAATTTACTCTCGTCTCCCTTAACGGTTATGCTTTCGGGGGAAACGGTGATCTTAGAATTATTGGAATTTAAAAATCCATACTTGAATTTAGTCAGAACAGGTATTTCTTTAGTCACGTAAATGGGAACAGTTACGCTAACTTCATCAACAGATTGTGTAAGATAAGCCATATCGACCTTTTCACCGTTTCGGTTGATCAGAGATATAGGACATTTAGTAACGAATGCCGAGGTTTTATCTGCCATATTCACAATAACCTGTGCC
>CAYYRY010000169.1:0-4583 GCA_964474245.1 uncultured Ruminococcus sp.
CGGATACGAGATCGTCGCAGACGGCGACAAGGTATTCATCGGCTCCGCTGATGCAGACGGTCTGTACCGCGGTACCGTTAAGTTCATGAACACCTGCACATCAGGTGACGACGTAAGATTTACCGCAAAGAGTGCTGAACGAGTGCTCCATGAAAATCCCATAGGTAAGCTCACGATTAACGGTAACGATATTTCTAAGTACACCGTTTACTACCCTGCAGACGCTTCCAAGAATACGCTCACCGCTGTTGACGACGTGATCAAGTACGTTGAAATGGCAACGGGCGTTACCCTTCCCAAGTCTACTGCAAAGCCCGGATCATTCGGTATCATCGTTGACGAGACTACCGTTGTGATAGACGGCTCCGTAAATAAGAGTCTTGACAACTTCACCGTTAAGACTGAAGGCAACAGCATCCGCCTCAAGGGTTCTGCTGACCGTGCTGCGGCGTATGCGTGCTACGACTTCCTCGAGAAGTACGTAGGCATCGTTTATCTGTCGAAAGATCAGGACTACGTAAAGCCTGCCGACGCGATCGATGTCAAGGACGTTGACTATACCGAGTCACCCATCATGGCTATCCGCGACAACTATGGTAGTGTTCCCACCCTTAAGTACAGAGACTACGCATGGAGCACCGCAAACGGTATCCACACCTTTGCCGCCCTCGCTCCCGATTTCTGTAAGCAGTATGAGAACCAGCCCTGTCTCCTTGACGAGGCTGTTTACGAGCAGATGATCGGCAACGCGCTGAAAAAACTCGAAGACAAGCCCGATTCTCAGCTCATCTCCTTCTCCATGAACGACAACACCAACTGGTGCGATTGTGACAAGTGTACTGAGTTTATGGAAAGCGTTGACGGTAAGAGAAGCGAATACGTTATCAGATTCGTAAACAGAGCCGCAGAGGCAATCGAGAAAGCTGGCTACACCGACGTTCTCGTACATACCTTTGCGTATGCAGATGCTGCAATGGCACCTCTTACCAAGCCACGCGACAACGTTATTATTCAGTTCTGCCCCATTCAGGCTTGTATTGCTCACCCCCTTACAGACAGCTGTAACACCGGAGCTTTCGGTGAGTACATCGGAACTTATATGAAGGATTGGGCAGAGCTCGGATGTAAGATGTATCTATGGACCTACCACGGAAACTTCTCCAACTGCCCCGTTCCTCACACCGACATTTCTGCAAGAACCATGCTTGAAAACGCACGTTTCTATGCTGATTGCGGTACCATCGGTTGGTTCGGACAGATCAACAACAGAGACACCGAAGTTCTCGGTGATTTCGGTGCTATGAGAAACTATCTGCTTTCCAAGTTCATGTGGGATCCTTACATGACAGAAGAAGAGTTTAACGAACTCGTTACTACGTTCATGAAGGGTTACTACGGCGATGGCTGGGAACTCATTTACGAGGTAATGAACACGTATATCGAATTCGATACCGGCCACCACACTCTTTTCGGTTCAGTTGAAGACAGAATGGTCTACTTCATGCATAAAATGGATACTGCTTACCTGACAAGTCTCTACGATAAGGCTGAGCTCGTTGCTGAAAGCGAAACCATTTGGAGAAATATCGACCGTAACCAGCTTTCCCTCAATATGATGGATATATCAGTAAAATGGAGAGAGCTTTACAAAACCGGTAAGGATGAGGATGCAGATAAGGCGCAGGCTCTTGCAAAATGGTTCCAGGATAAGCTCCTTGTATACACCGTATCTTACGGTTCAGAAAACAATATGTATCCGAACATGGTGCTTGGAGAATTCCCGGATCCTTCTAACTGGAGAGGAATTCTTGAGTGCAACGATACAATTCAGCAGTATTGGTCAGACATCAAAAAGATCACCGTTGAATACCCCGATTACCCCACTGACCTTTTCCCGTATTGATTATTTTCCCGACATTCAGATAATGGAATAAAAATATCGGCAGACACCTCATGGTATCTGCCGATATTTTTATTATAGCTGTATTACAGAAGTAAAATAGCTGATTCAAACTCATCATATTGGCTAACTGAATCACGCTTCTGTAGCCACATCAGCAAAGTCAAGTCTGATTACGGAAGCAAGGTTCTTTGGCGACATCTCGATCTGATAACCTATCTTACCGGCGCTGAAGAAGATCACTTCCTGCTTTTCTGCAGTAAAGTGTGCCGTGGTCCTGAACTGCTTCTTCATTCCAATGGGTGAGCATCCGCCGTGAACGTATCCCGTCAATGGTAAAAGGTCCTTTGATTTTATCATTGCTATACTCTTCTCCCCAACCGCCTTTGCACCCTTCTTCAGGTCAAGCTCAAGAGCAACGGGTATCATAAAAACGTAATAATTTTTAGATGCCCCCTGAGTCACAAGAGTTTTGAATACCTTACATACGTCCTGTCCAAGTTTTTCAGCGACTTCAACTCCGCCGATTGCTTCCGTTACACCGTAAAAATGACACTCATGGGAAACTTTCTTTTGTTCGAGAATCCTTACAACGTTTGTCTTTTCTGTTTTTTTCATATCACTCTGTTACGACACGTAAATTCACTTTTATGTGGTATGTCATATTTCTTATATTATATCATAGCTATCCTGAGTTTTAAATATCTATTTTCAAAAAAAGTGAAGTTCAATGTTTTTTGACAATAAAATTTGTCGCTTTTCAGGCGACCAATCTTTAAAAATATTATGATAGAATATAGACACAACAAAGAAACCTGCAATAAATAAAAAAACGAAAGGAACATAACATGAAAAAAAATTTAACTGAACTCGTATTTATTCTTGACAGAAGCGGATCTATGTACGGTCTTGAAGGTGACACCATCGGTGGATTTAACTCTATGATCGAAAAGCAAAAAAAGAGGACGGAGAATGCCTCGTATCAACGGTGCTGTTCAACACGGTAAGCACAGTTCTTCACGACAGAGTTGATCTTACTGAAATCGAACCTCTGACAACAGGCGATTACAGAGTTGGCGGCGGCACGGCCCTCATTGATGCCATAGGCTCCTCTATCCATCACATTAAAAACGTGCACAAGTATATAAGACGCGAGGACGTACCGGAGCATACGGTATTTATAATCACTACCGACGGCATGGAAAATTCAAGCTGCAGATATACTTCGGAAAAGGTTAAGAAGATGATAGAAACGCAAAAAGCAAAAGCCGGCTGGGAATTTCTATTCCTCGGTGCAAATATTGACGCCGTTGAAACCGCAAAGCATTTCGGCATTTCTGAGGACAGAGCCGTAAACTACCACAGTGACAGTGAGGGCACAAGGCTTAATTACGAGGTCATGTCAGATGCCATAAGCTCTGTCAGATGCGAAAGACCTCTCGGCAAAGCTTGGAAAGAACGCATTGACAACGACTTCAACAGCCGAAAAAAGTAAAGTAAAACCTAACAGCCCGTGTACGCAACGATGTGCACGGGCTGTAAACAAATCTCTAATATTCAATTCAAAGCTGCTTCTGTGTTTTTTCTTCTTCGCTTTGTGCTGCTTTCCTTCTCGAAAATCAACTCAGTTGCAAAGGCAAGCTTCGTCACTACGTTTTCCTTCGTGGGATAGCAGTAGAAGGAATCGTTTTCTGTTGAAATATCAACGCAATCATATGGCTTGATATAGCAGTAGTTATATTCAATATGTAAACTGTTCATCTGCATGGGACCACGCTCGATATGGTATACTTCACCGTTGTACTCTCCCTCAAGAACAAAGCCTTCTTCAGGATTGTGCTTTAGGCGAGCATTGCCAAGCTCCTCGAATCGCCAGCAACGAGGCATGGAATATACCTCTACCTCATCCTCAAAGCTGTACTCGCCGCGCTCGATCTGAGCTTTGACCTGCTCTTTTTCCCAAAGGAACCAATCTGGAATGTGAGAGAACTCGGTCTCACCTTCCTTAGCCGTAAGCGTTCCGTCATTATTCAAAGTCCAGCGCTTTCCGCACTTCTTACAGAAGATCTCCGCACCTTCGGAAGCCATCTCGGACTCCGCCATACATGAAGGGCACTGGTACAGCACCTTATGAAGTCCCTCAGCTCTGAAGGGCTCGTCGATCATAATACCGTTTTCCTTTTGATAGCGGTATTCATCATACTGAAGCGAGGCTCTGACTACGCTGTTGATCTCTTCAACGGACATACTTTCGATCTGCTCGGGAGTCAGTATCTTTGTCATAGTCATGTGAAGCGGTACCTTTCTCTTCTTTCTGAAGTTCCAGAATGGAGAATGGAGGTAATTACCCCTGTGAACTATTGCAACAACAGGTACCTTATTACGCTTAATGAGAAGTCCCACTGAATCTGGAATGTACGACGAGATACCGCAAGGTGAATACCGCGCCTCGGGATACATACAAAGAATATCTCCCCTCTGTAGAACTCTCTTTATAGACTTGATGAGATGGTAGTCCATAGTAAACTTTCGAGTACAGATAGCGCCTATAAGCTCCATGAGCCACGGTCTGCGGTAATAGCCGTCAATACTGACAACATTATTAACTCTGTGCGGAAACGTTCCCATTGCCGCAAGTTCAAAATCAATGAAATACATATGATTGGACAAAAGCATATACGGT
>CAYYRY010000170.1:0-4578 GCA_964474245.1 uncultured Ruminococcus sp.
CGTAACACACGAAGGGGGGAAGGGGAATGATAAATTCATCCCCGGGGGTTATTACGGTACGCATGGCAAGGTCGATGGCCTCGCTTCCGCCCACGGTCACGATTACCTCGCTTGCAGGGTCGTACTTCGTATTAAATCTGCGAAGAAGGTACGCGCTGATGGCCTCGCGAAGCTCGGCGGTACCGCTGTTTGAGGTGTAGTGTGTCCTGCCTTTCTCAAGGCTTTTAATGCCTGCCGCACGGATGTGCCACGGAGTCTGAAAATCGGGCTCGCCCACTGTCAGAGAGATGACACCCTTTCTCGTCGCCAGAAGATCGAAGAATTTTCTTATTCCCGAGGGCTTTATATCCTGCACGGTGGGGTTTATGATTTTGCTGTAGTCCATTAAATGATGTTACCTCTGTCGTCAACGGGAACCGCACCGTATACGATACCCTTATCCTTGTATTTGCGGAGCACGAAATGGGTGGACGTGGAAGTTACGTCCTCAAGGGTGGCAAGCTTTTCAGCTACGAAGAACGCAACCTCGCGCATGGTCTTGCCCTCGATCATAACGGCAAGGTCAAAGCTTCCCGACATGAGGTAGAGGCTCTCCACCTCGGGGTAGTTGTATATCTTTTCGGCAACGTGGTCGTATCCGTGGTTCTGCTGAGGGGTTATCTTCAGCTCGATGAGGGCGGACACATACTCGCGGTCGGTCTTATCCCAGTCGATGATGGTCTTGTAGCCGAGGATAACGCCGTTTTCCTCGTATTCCTCGATCATTTTCTTAATGTCGCCTGTTTCTTTATCAAGCATTCTTGCGATGGCATCGTGAGTGAGTCTGCCGTCGTTTTCAAGAAGTGTAAGAAGCTCGTTCACTTTATTTCCTCCAAAATGATATCTGATATTTCATCTGTTGTTTTGTCGTCAGTATTGATTATGCCTTCAAAGTGTCCGCTGTCGTATGCGGCGATACACCGTTCAGCCTGCATGGCGGGCCATGAGTCTGCACCGTCTCCGCGAAGTGCGAGACGCTTCAAAATCGTGTCCTTCGTAGCATAAAGCACGAAATGCTTTACTTTTATACCGTCGGAACGGAGCGCGCCTATTATTTCATCGTAATAGTCTGCATTCACAAGGGTCATGGGAACGATCACTACGCCCGTGTAGTTTTCGCATATATTCTTTAACATCAGGTAATTGAACCTGCGCCAAAGCGGCTCCATTTGGAAGTCTTCCTTTATCTTTATTTCTTCGGGCTCGTTTTGCCAAAGAAAATATCCGACGTTTTCGGGGTCGTATATATACGAGCCCTCAAGCCTTTCGTGAAGCTTCAGCGCCGCCGTAGTCTTGCCGCTGCCGAAGGATCCGTTCAGCCAAATAATCATAACTGCTCCTTTTTATTCTGCGCCTTTTTGCAAATGGCGTCAAAGGAAAGACCGTACTTTCCTGCGATATCCGCCGCATAGCTCTTGCCGTCGGGGGACTTTCTCATGATGCGGAAGCTGCGCTGAGAGCCGTCCACCTCGGCAACGAGGTTGTCGATCTTCACGGCATCCATTCCCGCACACCTCTCGTTAAGCTCCGCAGTCCTTGCGGCGAGATCGTGAAGGTGAGTGGAGAATATACCTCTGCATCCAACAGCGGCAAAGCCCGATACCACCTCACCGGCAATAACGGAAGCTTCATATGCACCCGTTGATGAGAAGGATTCATCAAGGAGCACGAGACTCTCGCCTGTCACCTTGTCGAATATTCCCTCGAGGCGGGAGCATTCCTCGCCGAGACGGCCCTTGTCAATGGTGTCGTCACTTCCCTGGGGGAAGTGAGTGAACACCGCATCGGCGGGGGAAATAACACAGCTCTCGGCAGGCACGGGAAGACCGAGTCCCGTGAGAGCAAAGGCAATACCCACGGCACAGGTGATGACCGATTTGCCGCCGCGGTTAGGACCTGTGAGCACGTATATCATGCCGTTTTCGTCAAAGGTGAAGTCGTTGGGCACAACGGGAGCATCAAGCTTCAGCGCAACCACGGGGTTGCAGAGTCCCTTGGCGTCAAACTTCTTAGCTGCTTTTTCCGCAAGAGTGGGATAGCTGAGGGGGCATTCCTTTTCCGCAAGGCGCACCATCATATCGGCGGACTTCATAATGAACTCAAATTCGGGAAGCATACGGATAAGGAAGTCCGTGTTTTCTAAGACGTAGGAACGTATGACTCTCTTCCATGAGCGAATTGAGGAACGGAACACATCGCCGAGGGCACCGTTGAGGGCGTAGGTCAGGGCGAGCTGTTGATTCTCCGACTGCTCACGTCTGAAGGGGATAAGGGGAGCAATGCAGGTGCGCTCGTCGGACTTGAAATCAAGGCGGAGAATCTTGTCGATTAGCTGTCCGGACTTGAATTTGTCGTTGTTGACGGAGAGGACTCCTGCGGATTCCACCTTAAGACCCGAGTCAAGATTCACGCCGATGGTGACACTTTTGACTTCGCGTACACGGCTGGTCAGCTCGTCAAGCTGACGGTTTATATTCTTATAATATTCACTTTCGGTAAGAGTATATACCACGTCGGTGAGGGAAGTGAGTGCCGCACTTTTAAGCTTGCTTTTTAGGGGCATAAGAGTCTCAGCCATGAGGGAGATGACGGAGGTATAAAGCTCGATCTCTGTTATACTGTAGAGGTAGGACTCTGCGGAAAATGCGGGGTCACCGCCGATACGGCGAAGCTCTGTAATATCACCGATGAGGGGAATAAGACGCCTCAGCATGGTGACAAGCTCAGGGCATGAGGAGATGTCGCGGAACATCTCCTGACGGTACAGTATTGTAGATGTGTCGCTTGTGAAGAACTCACCGATATCCGTGTCCGCCACGTCGATGAGACGGTAAAGCTCAAGCTGCGAGGCATTATATTCGGAGAGACCTGAGTCCTCCGGACTTTCGTGAGCATCTCTCAGAGCCTCGCTGGGGTAGAGCAGGCTGATGCTTATGTTTTCGAGTTTATCTGACATATTTTTAGTATTCGACCGCCATGGCGGTGCGGGACGGTCGGGGAGTAACTTGCGGTATCCGCATGACCGATCGCCCGAAATATAATTTATCACACCTACAGCAGAATTACAACAATTTTTGCAAACGGTAATGTTTGTGGGAATCCGGTGGGTTCCCAAGGTAAACTCCACTGTAGTAAACGGTGGCTTGATCAGAAGCCGTCAGCTCAGCGGAGCATATCCGCAATGAACTTCAGGGATGAGACAAGCTTTGCTGTGTCGATATCCTCACCTGACATAACGGGGGATTCGAGAGTAACTGTGCCTTGATAGTCCATGTCTTTGAGGAGAGAGAAGATGAGCTCAAAGTCCGCAGTACCCTCACCGGGATGAAGTATGGGTCTGAGACCTGCGAAATTGCGGTATCCACCGACAAAGTCGCTGACGTGGACATGGGACAAATTGAATCTGACGAGAGGATTTTCAAGCGTATCCTTCACCTGATCGTGAAGTGTAGCAAAGCGGGTGTCGAATATAAGGGAAGTACCGGGATACGAGTCACAGGCACGGAGCCAGTTTGAGAGGGGATCGTGAGTGGTGCTTGGCACGTTTTCGATGAGGAGCTTCAGCCCGTGGGACATGGCAATGGCAGACAGCTCCGGGAGCTTTTCGCAGTTGTATTCAACGTGGCTGTCGGAGTCCTCGCCTCCCCAAAGGTGGAGAACCATCATCTTGGCACCCACTGCTTCACCGAAGCTGCAGTTCAGGCGGAAGTTCTTCATGGTCGTTTCAAGGAGCTCCTCCTCACCCATGTAGTCTCTGACAGATGCGAGATGCGCCGCATGGGACAGATCGGTACCAACACCCTTTTCGCAGTGGATGACGGGGAAGGGAACCTCTGAATCCTTGAGGAACGATATGACCTCATTCTTTTTATCATAGTAATGGCGGAGCATCATCAGCTCACCGCCGGATAAGATTCCGTCCTCTTTAAGAGAGGCAAGGGAACAAACAGCGCGGCGGTAATTGAAGGAGTTTTCCCTGCCTACCATGGTACCGGTGGAGCAGAGAATACGGTCTTGTATATTATCTTTCATAGGTACACGCTTTCAAAATTATAATTAACACATTATAGTATAACAGTTTACGGCTGATTTTTCAATAGAATTTAAGCATAATAGTGTAAAAAGAATCGAATATAATGAGGAACACGCAAAAGTATTTTTAAGTTAATACTTGACTTTTAGCCGTATATGATGTAAAATATATGAGTCTGAATCGGGGTGTAGCGCAGTTGGTAGCGCGTCTGCTTTGGGAGCGTGCCCGGCAGTTACAGCCTAGATTTCACGGAAGTCCCGAAAAGCCTTTATTTGTGCGGACTTTCGGCTGTTTGAGAGAACTCAAAAAAGCGTGGAATTTGAGTTTGACCACAGTTTGTCCCACTTCCACGCAAAAACTTAAAAAATTGAATAAAAATCGGGGTGTGGCGCAGTTGGGAGCGCGCGACATTTGGGACTGTGAGATAGATAATTCAAGTAAAATCCCAGATACCTCAAAAAAGCCTTTAATACTGCGGTTTTTCCGCTTTCCTTTTTTCTAAGAAT
>CAYYRY010000171.1:0-4570 GCA_964474245.1 uncultured Ruminococcus sp.
CTATTTTTTTTTGCTATCTGTCTCCAGATACCCCAACTTTTATTATAGAACCTTTATAAGTCGCCTTTTTGTGTAGTTTGATTTTTGCTTTGTGGACATTGCGTAATGCGGAAGATCAGGTGCTGTGCTGCTCCATAATTATGAAACAAAGGACTGTGAAAACTGAAAACACAGGAATAAAATGACGTGTATTATAATAAACTCAACGGATCGGCAGATCATCGATATGACAAAGAAAGTCCATTTAAGGGTGGAATTGCTAAAATGTATTAATGATTTGTTGACAAAAATACCATATTGTGATATACTTGCAAAAAAGAATACTTTGTTTTAATGCGTAGTATTATTGCTTTAAGGAAAGTATTCAAACAAAAAACGAAAGGGAACATTATGTATTTATTTGATTTTTTCAAGAATCTGTTTAAGAAAAACAACATTGGTATCATTATCTGGCTTGTTCTGAACATTGCGTTTATTACAGCTCTTTTCAGTAACGGCTACACCAGTCTTTCCGGTGGACTTCTTGGATTCGGACTTTACGTTGTATCCATGATGATCGCGCTATCTCCCATCGGAGAATGGATCCTCCGCCTGCAGACCGGATGCAAAAAGATCACTGATCCCGATGTTCTTCAGCGTATTGAGCCTCTTTTCAGAGAAGTATATGCTAAGGCGCTTTCCATGAACCCCGAGCTTCCCCAGAACATCAAGATCTTCATGTCTGAGGATGAATCTCCCAATGCTTTTGCTACCGGACGTAAGACTCTCTGCATTACAAGAGGACTTCTCGCTTATTCAGATGAGCACATCAAGGCGGTTATGGGACACGAATTCGGTCACCTTGCTCACAAGGACACAGACCTCATTCTCGTTGTTGCGGTCGGCAACATGATCATCAGCGCCATCTTCGTTATCATTCGTGTTATCGCTAACGTTATGATGTTTATCGGTCAGTTCCTCACAGCTATATTCAGCGACAGCTGGGGCGGTGTATTTGCATCCATTTTTATCGGTCTCGGAAGAGTTGTTGCAGACTTTATTCTTGTTATTGCAATGCGTATCTGGACACAGATCGGTGTATGGCTTTGTATGTACTCCAGCCGTAAGAACGAGTACAGAGCTGACGAATATTCCTACAACTGCGGCTACGGAGAGGAGCTTTGCCAGGTGCTTGAGAGCTTTGGCTCCGGTTCGGGTGCGCACGGCCTTTTTGCAGCTCTCGCATCCAGCCATCCCGACAACGCTGACAGAATCGCAAAAATCAGATCTCTCGGCGCAAATGCAGGCTACCTTCCTTACGACAGCTCTGTGAATAATTGGTAAGCTTTGCAGCAATATAATCATATATAATATTTGAAGGTTTGCGTGAAAGTTCAGGCGTCTTCAGAATAAAGCTGTTCTGTTCCAGGCACTTGACTGTGTCAAGCGCTTCAGACAAACACTGAAAAATCGGACAGTGTTTGCTTCGTTAGATTATTTGTGTTGCCGCTTAAGCGGCAGAATGGATGATTATTATGAAAAAAATACTTATAACTGTTCTTGCATTGATGATGGCGGTATGTATGCTGTTCTCATGCGGAAAGTCAAAAGATGAGGCTGGAACCGGAGATTCTACCGGTGGAGCGACTGCTTCTCAGAGTGAGGAAAACAATAAGGTTGAGGTTATAACCGGTGAAGAAAAGATATCTGTAGAAAGCTGCAGATTCAGTACCACGGTTACTGCTTGTGACAGTGAGGTATCCACATTAATGTATCCCGCAACCAAGGGTAAGGTATACGTTGATGCTGTTATTCTCGTTGACGGTAATAAGATGGAGCTTACAGCAAGTGATTTTGCAGGTACTTTGACATATTCCGGTTTTGATTATGAATTCAAGTACAGCGTGGAGGAATATACCGGAATTGCGCTCAGCGCGGACAATATTCCCGTGAACAGCAATGCGAGAGTACATATGTTTGCACTTGTGCCTGAAGAGGCAATGAATGGCGGAAGCCTTACTGCCAACCTCACGGTATGCGGTCAGAAGTTCGACTGCGCTGTTGATGCCATGGCTACAGGCGACGCATTGAGCAGTAAAAAGGAACTGAAGGCAGGGGATAAGGAAACTCTCTTTGACGGTGCACTTGAGATCGAGGTCGTAGAGTGTACTGTAACTAAGTATCTTACTGCTTCCGATAAGGAGAATTCCCAGCAGTATTCCGGCTCATCACCGTTTATTGACTGCGTTGTTAAGGTAACAAACAAGAGCGTTAATGACATTTCCGATATCTACGGATATATAAATGCAGGAGACTCATACAAAAAGTCAAATGTTCGTATTGAGACTGCAAACAATACAGCGCTTACTACCCTTGATTCCGCTAACAGCATCAAGAGTGGTACTGTTCAGTACGTTCATATATTCTCGGAGGTAGCGGAAGATGCTTCATCTGACGTGATGATCAGATTTAACCTCGGAGGCAAGTGCTTCTACGTTAAGTCAGCTTCCTAAAGCATAATAATATACGCCCGTATCCTCTTTATGGAGAGCTACGGGCGTTTTGCTGCCTTGATCAGAATTGAAATATTACTACTTTGTCGCAATATGAAATATAATAAATCCCTGATACGCCGCAGCGTATTTCATGACGCGAAGCGTTATTTCACAAATCCCGTAAGGGATTTATTTCATAGCAAAAACAAAACCGACTCTATTGAGTCGGTTTGTTTTTGCGAGAAACGGGACTTGAACCCGTACGGTGTGAACCACACGCCCCTCAAACGTGCGCGTCTGCCAGTTCCGCCACTCTCGCATTCAGTTGTGTCTTCGGCTTCGGTTGTTCCCTTCGCTATCGGACGTGTCATATTATACTACAGGTCCTCGGATTTGTCAATACCTTTTTGCAAAAAAAAATAACTTTTTTTAATATTGTTTTTTGCATTGATTTTTGACTGTATTCAGTATATAATAGTGTTGTAAATAAATGAATATTGCCGCATTGCGGCAGAACGGAGCTTTTTTATGAAGAAGTTTTTTGAAGAATTCAAAGCCTTTATTGCTAAGGGCAATGTTATCGACATGGCTGTCGCTGTGGTTATCGGCGGCGCATTCGGTAAGATCGTTACAAGTCTTGTAAACGATATCATCATGCCTCTTATCGGACTTATCTCCGGCGGTATCAACGTTTCTGCCCTCAAGTGGGTGTTCAAGGAAGCTGTATTGAATGAAGCCGGCGAGATCGTTACCCCCGAGGCTGCTCTTACATACGGCGTGTTCATTCAGACCGTGATCGATTTCCTTCTTATTGCATTCTCTATCTTTGTTTTCCTCAAGATCATTCTTGTGGCTAAGGATAAGATCATTAAGAAGAAGGAAGTACCCGAGGAGCCCGCAGAAGAGGAAGCGCCTAAGGAAACCACCGAGGATATTCTCGCTGAGATCCGTGACCTTCTTAAGAATAAGAGCGACGAGAAGTAATTGAACAGTATTGAAAACAGCTCTCACCGAGGGCTGTTTTTATATGGATATTTGCAGGGGGATGACAGCTATCGACATACTTACGTATTTTGCGTGAATTGATAGAAAAATTGTGTGAAGAAAACCGTACGTAATATATTCAAACCAATTAAGATCAGTCCGAGAGAATAAACGAGCCCCCGACAGACTTATAAAAAAGCTGTCGGGGGAGATTGTTTGTTGCAAAAAAGCGGTGAGCTGAACAATATTGCAAATATGAATATAACGCTCATCCTCTTTTAATTTGTCAAGAGTTTTTCGAAAATAAAAGTCACCAAAAGTTCTGGTTCGTTTTTGAGCACCCTGCCGAAAAACGGAAAGGAACGCAAGATATTGAAAAAAACACTTGACACGGGCACAATATATTGTTATAATTGTCTTGCTCGCGCCAATGGGACACAATATATTGGTGTGAATGACATTTAAATTACAACATATATGTATAGGTAGATTGCCACGATAAATAATGGATATCCGTACTGACGGATGCAAATGGAGGAAATTGTGAAAATTATTAAGAGAAGCGGTGCCGAGGTCACATTTGACCCCGATAAGATAATCATCGCTATAACAAAAGCTAATGACAGCGTTGTTCCCAGCGAAAGAATGACCCCCATCCAGATCAAAAGAATTGCAGAGGACGTGGAGATGGCGGCATCGGGAATGAACCGTTCCCTGAGCGTCGAGGAGATCCAGGATATGGTCGAGGATCAGATCATGAATCAGAGAGCCTTTGAGGTTGCTCGCCGTTACATTACCTACCGCTATTCAAGAGCACTAGTCAGAAAGTCAAACACCACCGACGAGCAGATCCTGAGCCTTATTGAGTGCAACAACGAGGAAGTAAAGCAGGAGAACTCCAACAAAAACCCCACCGTCAACAGCGTTCAGCGTGACTACATGGCGGGCGAGGTCAGCAAGGACATCACCAAGCGTCTTCTTCTCCCGCGCGAGATCGTGGATGCACACGAGCAGGGAATCATCCACTTCCACGATGCGGACTATTTTGCACAGCATATGCATAACTGTGACCTTGTAAACCTTGAGGATATGCTTCAGAACGGTACCGTTAT
>CAYYRY010000172.1:0-1736 GCA_964474245.1 uncultured Ruminococcus sp.
AGAATTACAGGCCTCTACGAGGGTGTTCTCACAGGTAAGGGACTCTCCTACGGCGGTTCTCTCGTTCGTAAGGAGGCTACAGGCTACGGTCTTCTTTACATGGTTAAGGAATATCTTGCAAGCAAGGGTGACACTCTCGAAGGTAAGACCGTTGCAATCTCCGGTGCAGGTAACGTTGCTATCTATGCTGCTGAAAAGGCTATGCAGCTCGGCGGTAAGGTAGTTACTCTCAGCGACTCCACAGGCTGGATCTACGACGCAGAGGGCATTGACCTTGCGGCTGTTAAGGAGATCAAGGAAGTTCGCCGTGCAAGACTTTCCGAGTACAAGAGCTACCGTCCCGATGCTGAGTACCACGAGGGTCGCGGTGTATGGACCGTTAAGTGTGACGTTGCTCTGCCTTGCGCAACTCAGAACGAGCTTCTCATCGACGATGCTAAGGCACTCGTTGAAAACGGCGCTATGCTCGTTGCAGAGGGTGCAAATATGCCTACGACCATCGAGGCTACAGAGTACCTCATGGAGAACGGCGTAACGTTCATCCCCGGTAAGGCTGCTAATGCAGGCGGTGTTGCCACAAGTGCGCTCGAGATGTCTCAGAACAGCGAGAGACTCAGCTGGAGTGCGGAAGAGGTTGATGAGAAGCTGAAGGGTATCATGGCTAACATCTTCAAGAGCATCGACAGTGCTTGCGCAGAGTACGGTATGCCCGGCAACTACGTTGCAGGTGCAAACATCGCCGGCTTCTCTAAGGTAGTTGATGCAATGCTCGCTCACGGCGCTTGCTAAGTTAAGATATACTTTCGGACCTGCCCCTCGGGCAGGTCCGAATTTTTTGAGATATTTGAATAGTTCACTTTAACCTTACACTCCATATCACCCGAATGATGTCCAAACAGTAAAAAACAACCCGAGATGCGGCAGCTTTTCCGTGTTTCGGGTTATTTTAAATTTTTATTTGGAAAAGCGTGACCCGCCGGGCTTGAAAATCGTGTATAATGGTGAAAAGAACAAAAATACCGTCACGAAAGGAGTATGACCATGGATGACAGAGATATAGTCGAGCTGTACTGGCGGAGAGACGAGGGTGCCATAGGTGCAACGGCTGAGAAGTATGATAGATATTGCCACAGCATTGCGTATAATATCTTACGTGACCACGGTGACAGCGAAGAATGTGTGAACGACACGTATCTCAAAGCATGGGAAAGCATACCTCCACACAAGCCTGAGTCCCTCAGGACTTTCCTTGCGAAGATAACGAGGAATCTGTCCCTTGACAGGTTCAAGAGATACTCCGCGGAAAAGAGGGGCGGAGGGGAAGTGACTCTAGTGCTTGACGAGCTTAAGGAGGGCTTTCACATCCGCGACGGTGAGGAAATGATCGTGGAGTCCATCGTAATGAAGGAACTTCTGAACGGATTTATCGGAGGGTTGAAGCACGAGGCGAGGGTCATTTTCCTCAGAAGATATTGGTATTTTAGTCCCGTGTCGTCTATAGCAAGTGACCTTGGCGTAAGCGAGAGCAAGGTGAAGATGGTACTTCTCAGGACAAGACGTAAGCTGAGTGAATATCTTGAAAAGGAGGGAATTATTTATGGAAAATAAGGTTGATGCTTTGATTCTTGATCTTTTTGACGGCGTAGATGACAAGTACCTGTCGGAAAGCGCGCCTCCCGTGACGCGCCGCAGACGGACGAGCATATTCCCCAAGGTTGCCGTAGCCGTACTCTGTC
>CAYYRY010000172.1:1746-4554 GCA_964474245.1 uncultured Ruminococcus sp.
GCTGTCATAAGCAGTACCGCTGTTTTCACGTCACACTTTTTCGCCGTTTCGGGCCCCGTGGTGCCGCCTGCGGAAACCACGGAAGAACATTTCGACACCGACCTCGCAGATACTTACGGGAAGGTGGAGACCGACTCACCCGAGGACAGAGACTCTCAGGAGTGCAGAGACTCTCCCACCGATACGTCAAGCACAGCAAACACAAACGCAGGTCCAACGGATGACACTGACAGCAGCACGGGAGAGCCTGACCGAGAGCCCGAATATCTTAACGGTCTTGAGATAGTGGAGTCAGGCTTGATGTACTGGGGAGGAAGTTACGAGGGCTACAGAGTATACGACGTGTCGGAGCTTGACTCGGGCAATCCCTGGAGTGCCGATATCCCCCTTGATACTCTTCCCGTATTCAGAAACCTTGCCGCAAATCCTTTCCACCATTTCGGCGGACAGGTAGTGTATCTGAGTGAGGATGATATGCTCACCATACTGTATTCTGAAGCGGGAAGACTGGGCAAAGAGGTGCAACGAGTCGCATACGATATTGTTTACAGATTCGGAAAGGGCAAGACCCTTCCCGGAAACGATGCGTTGCCGAAGGCGGTTTGGGGTATATGCGATGACGTGACCATAGAGGTGAACTCCCTGGGTGAGATCAGGTATATCTATGACGGCACTTACCTTTTAACGTTCTTTGATGATAAGGAAGAACTGTTCAGTATGACTGCGGGGCACAAGGAGATAGACGTCTCATCTTTGGGAGACCCGTACTCGTATACGGATACGGAGGTGAGGGAGCTTGTGGATATGATAAACCGAATGTACCCCGGGACCTTGTCCCTTGCCGTACCCACGCCGTCATGCCGTGTTGCTTACAACTTTTTCGGAGAGAAGAGTATTACAGGGTTATGCGCCTTTTACGACAAGGTGTCTGACTATACGGAAAGCATAATAAACTATAACTTCAACAGGTACGACCTGTATCTGACGCAGGACTTCGAAAATGTCACGACTTTCGGTATGCCTGCAGAGATGTCAACGTATACGGAGAAGCTCGGCGACTATCCCGTGATCGGTGCAGATGAAGCTGAGGAGCTTCTGCTGAACGGTGCGTACCTCACTACCGTACCGAGTACGGAGCTTGAAGACGGCACAGTGAATACGGACTCCGTTCATATGTGCGAGCTCATTTACCTTACCTCATCCCTTAACGAGTACTTTATCCCGTATTACAAATTCTATGTGGAGCTGCCGTACAGCAAGTCCATAGCGGAAAGGAAAGGCTGGGACACACGCCTAAAGCGTTACGGCGCATTCTACGTTCCCGCAGTGGAGGCGGATTATATCAGTAATTACTCACCGTTCGTGAACGGTATTATGAGTGCCGATTAAAATATTCAAGCGAAAAAGGTTGTCGCTTTTAAGAAGAATAATCGGCAAAACGTTAAAGAACATGTAGGGGACGGCACCGGAGTTTGTGGACGAGACGACGGAACTGCCTGAGAAAGTACGAGTGTATAAAATGAAGGCTTCGAGCAAAGATTATAATACGGAGATCAGAAAATTCATTTTCGAACTATATGGAGAGCAATATCTTGATGATGAATATTATCGGGCGGATACTTATGATTTCGATTTAAACTTATCACCGAATTGCTTCTATATAGGCACAAACGATCCGTATTTGGCAACAGAAAGAGTATGGCTCGAAGACGGAAGTGAGATTAAAGTACCGTGTTTGTCTTCAAGAAAAGACGGGCAGATATCCTTAAATGTTAAAAACATTCCGTTACCTTCGAGTTTTGATGTTTCGGACCCGTCAAGTTACTATGACTACTTTACGACAACAGCCTATTACAAAGCCGCCATTAATTATTTGGGTATTACCGATCCTTATGTAATAGGTGTCTCAGAGCTAGGAGCATATTTTTCACCGTACTATATATTTGAAAACAACGGAAATATGGTTCAAAACGCATTTGAGTCTAGCTTCAGACAGATAAGGGTCATTATTTCACACGAAGAATCGTCGGAGAAAATAGACGTAATGTTATTTATTGAAAACAAAGACGTTCCCGAATTTACTGATGAATACCCATGTAAGACCTACGAAGAAGCTTATAATGAGATGATTGAAAAGTATTCCCCGAGACGATTTAAAGATGTCAATCTTGATGATATAAAAGCTACGGTAACTTATCAAAAATATTATACTGATGGCGGAGAAGAGTTGATCGTGCCGTATTACGTGTTTTATGTGGGAAACAATCGGAAAGGTGGGTTCTACAGCAAATTTTGTGAGGGTAACAGCAGTTTTTCTGTATGTATGGCGAAAGGTCTGCCATCGGAAAAATAATTACGAAAACTCACACCAAGAATTAAATGAACATAGGCGGTGCCACGGCACCGCCTATGTTTGTCAGATCAAGACTTTACCACTGAGACTTGTTCTCGTCGCGGTAGTTCTTATCCTGCTCGTTCTTGTTCTGGTTTTTGTTCTGCTGCTTGTTTTCGTTTTTATTCTGGTTCTGATTCTGATTCTGATTCTTGCTCTGATTCTTGCTTTGGTTCTTGCTCTGCTTGTTTTCCTGATACTTGTTCTGATTGTCCATTTTGAAAGTTCCTTTCGTATTATGGCATATCTTCGTGTTACGTCTTGCGTACAGGGGTGCACACTTTATTATGTGTGCATCCTTTGTACGCTTTTATTATTCCTCTCATTATATCGTTTATTCATGAAAAAATATTTTTTATGCCATAAAGTATATATGCCGCCTCCGCCTTCGTCAGATAATCCGATGGACTTTGATC
>CAYYRY010000173.1:0-4543 GCA_964474245.1 uncultured Ruminococcus sp.
CCTAGCGTCGCTGTTAACGACCTACCGCATTTCGAGTGCGGACCCTTCAACCACTTGGGTACATCTCCGTATCACCCATGTATTATACCACAACACCACACGGATTGCAAGAACTTTTTAAAAAAACCTTGCAATCCGTGTGGTCGTATTTATCCTATAAGTACAAGCAAGCTTTGCCCTGCAGCATATAATACCGGCACAAGCAGTGATGGGATCATGTTTCCCACGTTAACTTTCTTGCCGAAGAGGAGGTTTATTCCCACCCCGCAAATGAGCACACTGCCGACCATGGATATGTTCGACACAAGGTTTCCGTCTCCGAGGGTGTATAAAAACGGCTCTACTGCTCCGGCGAACAGTGTGAACGCACCTTGGTAGATGGCGAGGGGGATCACCGCGCACATGACTCCTACGCCGAGGGCGGAGGCGAATATCATGGACGACGTGAAATCGAGCACTGCCTTGGTGAACAGTATGGACGTATCGCCGTACAGCGCGTCTTTGATGGGACCGACTATGGACATTGCGCCCACGCAGAACACGAGGAATGCGCTGACGAATCCCTCTGTGAAGCTCTCCGACGCGCCTCGAAACAGTTTAAGCCTCTTTATTCCCTCGCCGAGGGACTCGAGTCTCTGTTCCAACCGCACCGCTTCCCCGAACACCGTACCGAGGGCTACAGATATTATCATCAGCAGAGTGCCTCCCGTCGATATTCTGCCTTCGCTGACTGAGAACATCTCGGATAAAGTTCCGGTTATACCTATAAAAACCGTCGCGAGTCCCAGCGCCTTCATCAGGGATTCTCTGATCCTGTCGCTGATACCACGCTTGAATATCATGCCTATCAGGCTTCCTGCAATGACTGTTACAATGTTGACTATCGTTCCTATGCCAGGCATAGTGTCGCCTCTTTTCTTTTTTGGGTTTACTTGGGGAAGGCTCAGCCGCCCGCGCACAATTATACTCAGTACGCCTCACCGCAAGGACATCACTCTTCCCCGTTTGTTTCTTAAAACAGCGTAAGCTGATTGGTTTTTGCAAGACCGCTGAGTACTCCGTTCCGTTCGAGGATCTCCTGTACAGACTTTGACATACCGCTTTCTCGCTTCAAGTCGTCAATGGAGAATACTTCTCCACTCTCCCTTGCGGCTACTATGCTCTCAGCCGCAGATGAGCCGACACCGGGAAGCGAGTCGAAGGGCAGACGTATCTTGCCGTTCTCGGGCACGTAGCTGTGCGCTGTAGACTTAAAGTAATCCACGGGAAGGAAGCTGTATCCGCGTTGGTAGCACTCATTCACAAGTTCAAGTGCGTTTAGGGTATCCGCTTCCTTTTGAGAAAGGGATACTCCGGGTTTTGAGTACTCCTTGATAACCTGTGATACCTTTTCTTTACCGCCCATAACTATTTCGGCATCGAAGCCTGATGGTGCAGCTGTAAAATATGCGGCGTAGAAAACGTCGGGTTTGTAAATTTTAAACCATGCAAGTCGCAGGGCGTCCATGACGTATGCAGCCGCGTGTGCTTTCGGGAACATGTACTTGATCTTCTTACAGGAGTCAATATACCAATCGGGGACACCGTGCTCAAGCATCTCAGCTTCATATTCAGGCTTAAGACCCTTTCCCTTTCGTACGTCCTCCATTATTTTGAATGCGTGACTCTTATCGAGGTCATGCTTCTGGATGAGGTACAGCATTATATCGTCTCGGCACCCGATAACGTCGGAAATGGTGCAAACTCCGTTTTTGATCAGCTCGTCGGCATTACCAAGCCATACTCCCGTGCCGTGGGTAAGTCCCGATATCTGCAGAAGGTCAGCAAAGGTCTTGGGCTGTGCAGCCATTAGAACTCCGCGGATAAATTTCGTACCCATCTCGGGAAGACCGAGGGTACCGGTTTCACTGTTGATCTGCTGGGGAGTAACACCTATGGGTTCAGTGGATGTAAAGAGCTGATATACCTTAGGGTCGGACAGAGGTACATCAAGGATGTTCATACCCGAGTACTCTTCGAGTCGCTTATACTTGGTGGGAATATCGTGTCCGAGTATGTCAAGCTTCAGAATGGTATCATGGAGGTACTTAAACTCGAAATGTGTCGTAACCGTTGCGGAATTGGGGTCATCAGCGGGATGCTGAACGGGGCAGAACTCGTAAACATCGTGCTCTGCGGGTACTACTATGATGCCACCCGGATGCTGACCGGTGGTACGTTTAACTCCTACACAACCTGCGATAAGGCGCTCCATTTCCGCACGCTTTACTGAAATCCCCTTGTCCTCCAGGTAGTGCGCCACAAAACCGAAGGCAGTCTTGGCGGCGAGAGTACCGATGGTACCGGCGCGGAAAGCCTTACCCTTGCCGAAGAGAACTTCGGTAAAGCGGTGGGCGTCTCCCTGAACGTCTCCTGAGAAATTAAGGTCGATATCGGGTACCTTATCACCGTAGAATCCGAGGAACGTTTCAAAGGGAATATCATGACCGTCACGGTACATTTCTTCGCCGCATATGGGGCAATTCTTAGGTGCAAGGTCAAATCCACTCTTTACGTCGGCTTGTTCCTTTTTGAACTCCTCAAAATCAGAATACTTACACTTAAGACACCTGTAATGTGGCGGCAGAGGATTAACCTTGGTAATACCCGCCATGGTTGCGGCAAATGACGAACCAACGGAGCCTCGTGAGCCTACCTGATATCCCTTCGCCTCGCTGTTTTCAACGAGCTTACGGGCGATTATGTACATGATCGCAAAGCCGTTCTTGATGATGGAGTCAAGCTCACGGTCAAGACGGGCGAGAACAAGTTCCGGGACAGGGTCACCGTACATCTCACGGGCGAGGGCGTGACATTTTTCCGTCAGCTCTTCCTCAGCACCGTCGATATGGGGAGGATAGTTACCCTCGGGAATGGGACGGATCACCTCAATCATATCAGCGATCTTCTTCGGGTTCGTAATGACCACTTCCCTTGCCACCTCTTCACCGAGGTAATCGAACTCAGCGAGCATCTCCTCGGTGGTACGGTAGTAAAGCTTTGTCTCCTTATCGGCATCCTTAAACTTAAGTCCCGACAACAGGACTCGTCTGTATATCTCGTCCTCGGGATCAAGATAATGTGCGTCACAAGTTGCAACGACCGGTTTATTGGCTTTGCGTGCAATCTCAATAACCCGGCGGTTTAGGTCACGAAGTGCTTCCTCATCCTTTACAGTGCCGTTTTCTATCATGAAAGCATTATTTGAAATAGGCTGGATCTCAAGATAGTCGTAGAACGCCGCCATTTCAAGAAGCTCGCCTTCCGGCTTGCCTGCAAGTATCGCCTGGAAAAGCTCACCGGCTTCACAGGCTGAGCCGATAATAAGCCCCTCTCGGAACTCTGTGAGATTCGTCTTGGGAATTCTCGGGTTGCGGCGGTAGTATTTGAGGTATGAGTCTGAAACGAGCTTATAGAGATTCTTAAGTCCGGTCAGATTCTTAACAAGGATAATCTGGTGATATGTCTTCAGGTTCAGGGGATCTGCTCTTTCACTCATGACGTAGTTCATACGTGATACGTCACCTATTCCCTCTTCCTTAAGTCCCGATATCATCTTATTGAAGATCATGGCGAGCATCTCGGCATCGTCCATGGCACGGTGATGATTGAATTCACCAAGCTCGTACAGTTTTGCGAGGGTATCGAGCTTGTGGTTCTTCGACGTGGGATTGACGTACCTTGACACGGCTACTGTATCGAGATAGGGATTATTGAATTCAAGTCCGCATCTCTCGGCTGCTACTCTGATAAAGCTTGTGTCAAAATTGGCATTGTGGGCAACCACCATTCTGTCTCCGCAGAACTCAAGGAACTTCGGAAGGATAACGGATATATCGGGAGCATCCTTGACCATGTCGTCTGTGATTCCCGTGAGCTTAACGATATTTTCGGGGATAGGAACGCCGGGATTGACGAATTCGGAGAAGCGGCCCAAAACCTCGCCGTTCTTTACGATGACCGCACCGATCTCGGTGATCTGACAGTTTGCGGCTGAAAGTCCCGTAGTTTCGATATCGAAAACAACAAACTCATCGTCAAAGGTCACGTCGACTCCGCCGACTGCGGCGCGTTGAGTATCATCCACGAAATATGCTTCAACGCCGTAGATGACCTTTACCTTACCTCCGAGCTTTTCAGCGGTAAGCATCGCCACGGGAAAGCTCTGCAGGTTTCCGTGATCTGTAACGGCAACTGCTTCATGGCCCCATCTTGCGGCGGTTTTAACTACCTCGTCCACCTTTGATATGGCATCCATGGCAGACATATTTGTGTGGAGATGAAGCTCGACCCTCTTTTCCGGCGCATTATCTTCTCTCAGAACTCTCTTGACCTTAGCAACGTCGGTATACTGCATATACAGCTCATTGTCAAAGCTGTCACACTTTACGTTACCCCTGACAGCATATGATTTACCTATACCGAATGTTCCCGTCACCTCAGCGGCATCCTCTGCAGAGGTAGTTGTCTTTATAAATAAAGATGCATCCTTATCGGTTATACC
>CAYYRY010000174.1:0-4516 GCA_964474245.1 uncultured Ruminococcus sp.
CTCAGATAGGAAAGCAGACGCTTGACAGCCTTTTTGGTGTCTTCAGGCTTTTTAACGGGCATTCCGCCTTTTCCGGGACCGCCCGGACCGCCGCCCGGACCGCCGGGGCCTCCGGGACCTTTTCCATCCTTACCGGGGCCTTCCTGACCACCATTCCCTTTGGAGGATGCGTATTTTTTTATGAGCTTTTCTTTTCTTTCTTCAGAGATCATTCCCGCACCTCCTCTCTCATCTGGGAATCATAGATTTCCCGATAAGCTTCACAATTGTCCATCAGCCAGCCATGCTGTCCTTCTCCGACGATCTTTCCGTCGTCCAGAACAAGGATCATATCCGCGTCTCTGATGGTGGAGAGCCTGTGGGCGATGACGAAGCAGGTGCGCTCCCGCATCAGGTCGTTCATGGCGTCCTGTATCTTGATCTCCGTGCGTGAGTCAACGTTGGAGGTGGCTTCGTCGAGGATCAGCATTTCCGAGTCGGAGAGGAACGCGCGGGCTATGGTTATGAGCTGTCGCTGTCCCTTGGAAATGTTTACGCCCTCGTCTGATATGAGGGTGTCATATCCGTCCGGGAGACTTTCGATAAAGCTGTCGATCCTTGCCGCCTTTGCAGCTGCCTTGACCTCCTCAGGAGTGGCACCCTGTCTTCCGTATGCGATGTTGTCAAACACCGTGCCGTGGAACAGCCACGTGTCCTGAAGCACCATGGTGTACGCACGTCTCAGCGGGTCGCGCATGATGGTTCGGATATCCCTGCCGTTCACCTTTATCTGCCCCGAGTCCACGTCGTAAAAGCGCATCAGCAGGTTGATGATGGTGGTCTTACCTGCACCGGTAGGACCTACTATGGCAACGGTACACCCGGGCTTTACGTCAACGGATATGTTCCTCAAAATGGTCTTTTCGGGGGTATAGCCGAAGGTCACGTTTTCGAGGGACACGTTTCCGTCCGCTTTTTTGAGGTCGTATGCGTCGGCGGCGTCAGCGCTTTCAGGCTCCTCATCAAGGATGCGGAAAACTCTCTCGGCGGCAGAGAAGGCTGACTGGAACTCGTGGAGGATGTTTGCAAACTCATTGATGGGGCCTGCGAACTTTCTTGAATACTGCACGAACTGGGCAACGCCGCCGATGGTGATGAAGAAGAGACCGCCCGCCTTGGCGGCACCGCTGACGGACAGCATATAAAGAATACCGCCGAACATCATGACCATGGAAAGGGAAAGGTTGTTGATGAAGTTTACCGTGGGTCCCTGCGCCGAGGCGTAATACTCCGCCTTGTAGTAGGCGTCCATTGCTTCGCGGTTGTGCTCAGCAAAGCGTCTGTCCATCTCTTCCTCACGGTTGTACGCATGGATGGTGCGGCATCCCGAGAGCATTTCCTCTGCGTAGGCGTTCAGCTCGCCGAGCTTTGCACTTCGAAGTGAAAACATGGGGCGTATCTTTTTTGAGCGATAGCGTGTAAAGAGCACGGATGCGGGGACAGTCACTGCGAATACGGCAATCAGGGGCTTCGATATCTGCCACATGAACAGAAGGGAACCGAGAACGGTGTACAAGCTCGTCATCACCTGCACAAGGTCGTGGGACAGGGAAGCATTGATAGTGTCAATGTCGTATGAGATGCGGCTGATGATGTCGCCTGTGGCGTGGGTGTCGAAATAGCCCACCTTAAGAGTGGTCAGCTTTTCGAAGAGCTTACGTCTCATGGTGTATGTAATCTTTTGGCTTATGTTCAGCATGAGCACCGCCAGGAGATACGAGGTCACCGCAGATGCCGCATAGCATATGAGCATTTTTATGAGGTTCTGCCATATGATGGGGAACTGTACTCCTTCCTCTGCGGCTATGGCGTCAATAGCTCGTCCGGAGTACATGGGACCGAGAAGAGACAGGTGGTTTGATACCAGCGTCATGGCTATGGCTAAAATAAAGAGGGGCCAGTATTTCAGAATATACGCGCCGAGGCGAAGGAGTACGCCCTTCGTTTGCTTGCTGTCGAGCTTTGCGCTGCCGTGCTTGTTGGGATTATTTGCTCTTCTCGGGTCTTGGTTAAATCCTCTATTCAACGATGGCACCTCCTATCTGTGAATCGTTAATCTCTTTGTATTCGGGGCAGGACAGAAGAAGCTCGTCGTGGGTGCCGTAGCCGATCATGCGCCCTTCTTCGAGGACGATTATCTTGTCGCATCCCATAACTGAGCTGACTCTCTGCGCCACTGTTATGATAGTGGTGTTCTTCATCTCCTCGTTAAGAGCACGTCGGAGTGCGGCGTCGGTCTTGTAGTCAAGGGCAGAGGAGCTGTCGTCGAGGATGAGGATATCAGGCTCTCCGGCAACGGCGCGGGATATGAGAAGCCTCTGCTTCTGACCGCCGGATATGTTCGTTCCCTTCTGTGACAGAAGGTGACCGTATCCGTCGGGAAATGCCTCGATGAAGTCGTGAGCCTGAGCTATCTTTGCGGCGCGGACTATCTTCCCGTGTGAGATGCCGCGGCCGAGGTCGATGTTTTCTTCAACGGTATCGGCGTAAAGAAAGTCATACTGCATGGCAACGCCGAACATGGGATAAAGCTCCTCGTGGGTCATGGTACGTACGTCACGACCGTTAATGCGTACACTGCCGTGTGATGGGTCGTAGAAGCGCATGAGAAGCTTGGTGAGGGTGGATTTTCCGCTTCCCGTGGAACCGATGATGCCGAGCTTGCCTCCCTTCTTTATAGAGAAGCTGATATTTTCAAGGTCGGGACGCTTTCCGTTATAGGAGAACGTAACTCTGTCAAACTCAATGTGGCTGTCTGTTTTAACCTTGGGATAGTCGTCAGTGCTTTCCACGTTCAGTTCCGTCTCAGTATTATGAACCTCCGCAATACGTCCCGCAGAGGCGGCGCATTTGGTGTACATCACGAATATTCGGGTGACGGACATCATTGCCATGGATATCTGCGTGAAGTACTGCATGAATGCGATGACGGTACCGGGGGACGAGAGTCCCTCCGCCACACGGTGGGCGCTGAGGGCGATGACCGCGATGATACCGAAGTTCATAAGCATGGTAAGAGCGGGGGTTACGATACCCATGATAACGCCCGCACGGGTCTCGTCCTTAACGAGTGCGCGGTTTACCTCGTCGTAACGCTGATGCTCGGTCTTCGCCTTGGAGAGAGCCTTTATAACGCGGATGCCCATGATATCTTCGCGGACTACTCTGATCATTTTGTCAACGGACTTCTGTACCTTAGTGTAAAGGGGAACTCCCTTGCCTGAGATAAAGTAAACTATTACGAAAATAAAGGGAAGCACGGCGAGCATGGCGAGGGACAGGTACGTGTCCATGATAAGGGTGATGGCGATGCCGCCGATGAGAAGTATCGGTGCTCTGACACCCATTCTCTGCATCATACCCACGAAGTTATGTACGTTGTAGGTGTCCGTGGTGATACGGGACTCAAGGGAGGGTATGGTGAAACTGTCCGTCTGATTAGCTGACAGACGGAGGGTAGCGGCGAAAAGATCGCGGCGCATATGCTCGGAGAAGTTCCTTGAAACTTTAGCTGACATTCGGTTGGCAATGATATTGCATACGCAGGCGCACCCCGCGCAGAGTATCATAACGCCTCCCCAGAAGAGTACACGGGGAACGCTTTCCATTGGTACGACGCTCTCAAGGATATATGACAGTATCAGCGGAAGGAGCAACTCCACCACCGTGCCCGTGACCTTTATGGCAAGTCCCACGGACATTCGCCCTAAATAGGGCTTAAGATATTTAAGTATCGTTTTCACTTGTGAGAGATCTCCTTTCCATGAATTCAGAGGCTTTGGCATCAGCCTTTTCGAGTAAGGCGTCTAAAAGCCTTGACTCCTCCTCGGTGAAGGCACTTCGCAGAAAGCTGTCCCACTCCTTGACGATATCCACCACCTCGGGCAGTATCTCATTCATCTTTTCCGTGGGATACACAAGCATCACCCTGCGGTCGTTTGGGGACGGGCGTCTTTCAACGTAGCCTTTGTCTTCAAGATAAGCGAGATGCCTCGTGACACCGCTTTTGTTTATGCAGATGTGGTGGGCGAGCTCGTCCTGGGACATTCCGGGATTATTCGATATGGCGAGGACGTAGCTGTGATGGCAGGCGTTAAGAGAAGCGTTTTTCAGCCTGTCCGTCCTGTATACTCCCTCAGCACGGCTGAGGATATTGACCTTACGCATTATTGTTGACATAAGTTTCTCCTGTAGTATCGGATACGGTTAGATGCGGTAATAAACGGGGATAGCACAAATAGTTGCGTACGCAACTATTATAGCAGAAGTTACGTGAAAAGTCAATACGCACGAAAAAGGTGCTGTAGTAAGTCGGAGAATTCCCGACTTGCTACAGCACCTTTACGTATATTAGATTCAGTTTTAAGTTATGCTTATTATATTTTAAGTTATGCTTATTATATCAGAGATTATAATACTTATCAAACTCAGCGGGATGGGGGATCTTGGCCATGTCGGCACACTCAGCGCGCTTAGC
>CAYYRY010000175.1:0-4489 GCA_964474245.1 uncultured Ruminococcus sp.
ACCCAGCCTGCGCCTGCGTCAACGGAAGCCGCCAGGATGGCGGGCATATCCTGCATACCGTGGCCCACGGGACGGAAGTCGAAGGTTGCCTCTTCTGCCTCTGCTTCCTCCTCTTCAATGCCGATAAGAGCGTAGAGATGCTTCGGGAGAGAGCCAGTCATGTGGAAATCCTTGAGGTGAACAACGGGTGCTCTGCCTGTGAACTTGCGGATGTAATCTGCGGGAACCTCACCACCGATATTTACCCAGCAGGTGTCAAGCTCGGACTGGAAGATATCAGCGGGGATGCTGTCATAAAGCACCTCAAGCATATACTTGCCGTCAACGAGGGTCTTGAACTCAAAGTCGTGGTTGTGGTAAAGAAGCATCATACCTCTTTCCTTAGCGCCCTTTGCAATTCTTGTAAGAAGATCGAGAGTGTTGTTGGGAACTGCGGGATCATTCCAACGAGCAGCACCTGGACGGCGGTCCTCCATAAGGTAAGGAACAACAACGTACTTAACGCCTACTGCCAGATATCTGTCGAGAACAGCATCAATACCACCCTCGTCACACATATACTCATCAGTAGTAACGTGTGCGGAGATCGGAACGAGACCAATCTCCTCAACGAGCTTTTTAAGCTCAGCGGGCTTATTTTTATACTCAAAAAGTCCGGCGAACTCAACGCCGTCATAGCCCATAGCCTTTACGGCTCTGAGAGTACCCTCAAGATCCTTTTCCATTTCATCTCTGAGAGAATAAAGCTGAATAGCTACCGGTAATGCCATAGCATAACCTCCTGTTTACATGAATAATTTTCATTAGTCGGAATCAAGTCACACTCCGACTTATATGCTTATTTTATAACATTAGCTCACTAAAGTCAAGGAGTTTTTGATAATTTAAATAATTCTTTACGAAAAAAATGCACTAATTCGCAAATATGGTGATGTGACCTTTGGTAGTTTATTAAAACCTGAATGGCGTGATTAAAATTTCGCCTGTAAATTATTCTTAAAACTACCGTAATTGTTCGTATTAATCCACGCGATAAGCTTATAACTTACTTTACATAACTCCCTATAACAGCCACCGACTGCATTCCGAGAGAATTATATGCAAGAACACACTTCTCTGCTGAATATTCGACAACACCTCTTGAACCGTAAGGATCGGCAAATATGTAGTTGTCTCCGTCATAACCTATAAGCACCATACAATGTTCGTTTGAAGGATACAAATACGTTTCACTTCTATCTTCTGATTGCCATTGAAGGATCCTGTCGACTTCTTCCATATCAACGGTAACCCAAACTGCAACGGGGATCCCTTTATCAATGTACATACTCTTCAATGAGTTCAGTGAAAGCCCCGTAGTGTTTTTAGCATAATAACCTTCGGGAAGATATGAATTGAGTGCTTTTACAATTACCGGTGCAAAGCAACCGAAGCCGCCGTCCTCATCGCGCGGATCGCCGACATAGGCAAGCTTGGGGTTAGGACCGTAACGACATCCCCATTTTATATATGTTGGTTCACATTCAAGATGAGCGTCAATAAAGGTTGCCGGGTCAATCTCAAAGCCGCAGTAGCGCAAAAGCATCGTTGCAGATACAGCTTCGCAACCATTGGGAAAGCTGCCTTCCTGAGAAATATACGGAACATCTAGGCAGACCCGATTATGTTGCCTGTCTGAAATGACAATTTCAAGACCGTGCTGAAGCAGATACGCCTGCGCCTCTCTGTCGCCTTCGTCAGTCATACCGAAAATACCGTAAATTGAGTATAACTTATTTTCTATAGCGTTTGAAATAACGATACCACTCATATAGTCAGGTGCAATTTCTTTAAGACGAATAATTAGCCTGTCAATATGATCCTTCAGTTCACCGGGAACAAGTGTGCTGCATATCTGAGAGTTTCCGTTATCATCATATGTTATGTATTCGCGGGTCACCATACCATATGAGTAATTACTTTGTACTTCATCTTCTTCAGGTACATATTCATAAACACTGTAATCTATAAAATAATTGTTATCAAGTAAAATATTCTTTGAAAATAAATTATTCCGATTCAGCTTAACGATAATAACCCCGGCCACCACAAGTGCCAATGCCAATAATATTGAAAGTGAGGCAAATAACCATGCGAAGAACAATGACTTACCGTGCGTTCTTTTCATAAAAAACTCCATTCTGCCGCTGAAGCGGCAACGTTAGACGAAAATCAAAGTAATGCAAAAAAATGCAAAAAGCAGGAGACGGCGTAACTGTTTGCTCCGCAAACAACACTACCGCAGAGCATTGTGTCATAGAAGAAAAATCTGTCTTGGTACAATGCACGGGGCTTATTCGCAGAGCAAACAGCAGCAGCGTCCCCTACAACTGTTTGTGAATTTTTGCTAACTGATCTATATTACTTCTGAGATACCCTTCTTACGATCTCAATAAGCTCGTCATGCTTTGCCTCAATATCGGCTACGAGCTTAAACTGAGTTCTTGCACGAACCAAGTTATGCTCGGGATAATGAGTTCTGAAATAAGTGTCACCGTTCAGATAATCCGCGAGGAAGCGTGAGCCGCACTCAAGAGTCATCAACTTAACGGAAAACGGAAGAAGCTCAAGCTCGCGCTCTGTAATGGAAGGAAGAACCTCAAGGAATCCCTTGGTGAATGCCTCAAACTTCGCAGTATCAAACCAGATCTTGTCAAGATCGGGTTCGTCCTCAGCACCGCTTGAGCCTCCGGATCTGAGCGCGTCTCCGAAGTCATAAAGAAGGCTTCCGGGCATTACCGTATCGAGGTCGATAACGCATACGCCCTCTCCCGTTACATCGTCAAGAAGAACATTGTTGATCTTCGTGTCGTTATGGGTAACTCTGAGTGGAATCTTACCTGCAGCAAGCTCGTCAACTACAACGGAAGCATCCGCTTCTCTGTCAAGAACGAACTTTATCTCTGCTTCTGCATTACAAGCTCTTCCGGATAGATTGTCTGCAACCGCCTTTTTAAAGTCAGCGTAGCGTGACTTGGTATTGTGGAAGTTTACGATTACCTCGTGAAGCTCCTCAGCGGGAAAATCAGAGAGAAGGTTCTGGAAGTGACCAAATGCCTTGGCGGCATAGTAAAGCTGCATCGGGTCGTCTGTAGAATCACATGAATGAGCACCGCCGATAAAGCGGTAAGCACGGTAGAAATCACCGTTTTCCGCAACGTAGTAGGGTACGCCTGCATCGGAATCAAGGAAGGTGAGAGTCTCACGGTCAGGGTCACCGCCCTCTTCTGCGATCTTGCGGCGAAGGTGACCGGTTACAGCCTTGATGTTCTGCATAACCTTAATGGGTTCCTTGAAGGTATTGGTATTCACCTTCTGAAGAATGTGCGGAGGATCGCTCTTTACGTAAAACGTATCGTTGATATGTCCGTTTCCGAAAAGCTCGTATTCAGCGTCAATTCCAAAGTGGTTAAGAATATTCATCGTTTTATTATCCATCCTATTCGTATCCATTTCCCATCAAACACCGGGTTTGACGTAATTTAAATTCTTAAATTAACAAGGGACTATCTTAGTATATCACATATCATTTTAATTTGCAATAAATTCCTCAAAAGTTAACAAAATGATCGGATAAAACGGACCAAAACGTAGTGTTCATGAGTGAAATTTCTCATAGTTCAGGTTATTGTTTACCCTCTCAGGTCATATGGACTAAGCTTATAATCCTTTAGCTTTAATCTCAGACACAAGCTCAGCATAGAATTCCCGCACGTCAAATCCAAGAAGGTTTTCCTGTGTCATATCGATAATATCACCATGGGATATACCTCTTAATGTAGAAGACTGAACAAATCGATAATCATCTCCCCACTCAAATGATTCAACCGATACGAGGCCATCATTTTCTCCGACGAACTTCTTCACGAAGCCATGAGTCAGAGAAAGCGGAATGGGAACGTGTTTTTTATTGTTGATCTTTGAGCCTATGCTGATACGGAATATGTTTTTATAATATTCTTCGTCATTGATCTCCGAGCATATCTCATTAACACGCTTTTCCGTAAGGTCACACATGGCGGCAAGAAAATCAGGATCATCGTCTCCAAGTCTTTTTAAAACAGCGTTGTAGGTCATTGCAATCTTGTTTTGTATTTCCTTCGGTATCTTTCCGAGAAGATAATCAGCATATGCGCATCCTTTATGTGGAGTGTTAACGGTTATGATGGATGCTACCTTGTCAGCAACACCGTATGAAGCTATGGCAAAACGGCAATCAAGACCGCCCTTCGAATGTGCGATGATATTTACTTTCCCATATCCGAGATCATCTGCAATATACCTGATCCTTGAAGCAAGCTCCAAAGCACTGCTTGAAACAGAAGCAGCGGAACCGTGATTACCGAAAAATATACGAGCTCCGTTTTTCTCAAGGTATGACGGAATTCTTCCCCAGTAGTTCGGGAAAGCGAAATCACGGAAGCAAACACCGTGAACGAACAGCAACGGA
>CAYYRY010000176.1:0-4479 GCA_964474245.1 uncultured Ruminococcus sp.
TATGTACCTATATGTGGATCTGGAACTGACCCATGAAGAAGAGCATAACATTGCCTGTGCTTTAAGGAATGCTCTGTTTTCCTATGCCAATATCAGCCCGGAAGCTATTGAGTTTGCATCTTACGTGGGTGGCAAGCCATACGTAATAGGAGAAGACTACTCATACTCAATATCCCATACGGAGTGCTGTGTAGCTTGTGCTGTTAGTATTCCGTGTGTTCCGGACGGCACAGTACTTTTACCGGATATCGTAACTGAATCAGGTATATATGCTTTGCAAGCTGAATATCCTTGTGAGATAGGCTTTGATGTTGAAGATGTTGACACAGAGCGTACACTTGACCGCATTGAAGCCATTGCTCAAAGGTACTATTCTTTCGCTGAGAAGGAAAAACTTTCAAAGTCTGATGATAAAACTGTGGAATTTTATCGAATATGGACGGCAAAAGAAAGCTTTGTAAAATGCACTGGCGTGGGAATGAAGGGTATTGCTTCAATTGATACTGAAGGGACAGATGACAGATGCGATTATATCAGGTTTGATGCGGTATTCAAAGATACAAGATATGTTGCGGCTCTTTGTCTTATGAAAAAAGAATAAATTTTTGCGGGTCTGCCCATAAGGATGGGACAGACCCGTTTCTCTGTCAATATATAATTTCGTGTTCTGCAATAACACCGTCTGTGTTGTCAGTGAACACCGCCATGACGGATTTGTCACCGAAAGTAAAACCGGTGCCAGCAAAATAATTTTCACCAGGCTGTGAAGAGATCACAACCGGACAGGGCTGACCGAGAGAGTCTCTCTCATGACCCTTTTGACGTATCTCCATATGGTGTGTGTGACCGCATATCATGAGATCAGGTTTAACATATTCACGTAGGAGGCTGAGCCACTCACCGTAGATGTCTTGTTCAATATCAAAAGGAGGCTCAGTAACCTCGCTGAACGGCTTGTGGGATATTATAAGCTTTGTCATAACTCCCTCAGCGTTGTATTCGCTATCAGCATCCCTGATCACACGCTTCAGGAACTCTGTCTGACGTTTGCGGAATTGGTGGCAAGCTACTGTTAGACCGTATTCCTTGTGGCTGTCGTCCTTGTCCTCACCACAGTCTAAAAGAATACCCCAGATACTGCCGAGTCTGAAAGTGTAATAAGTGTTTCCTAAGTGACTCGGAGTAAATTTTGCAAAGCTTTCGGCATATCTTCCTCGCATATCGTGATTTCCTCTCGAAAATACTACGGGTATCTCGCCGCTAGTCAATTCAGCGCATATCTCGTATACGTTAGCAAATTTTGATATGTCACCGCTGTGATCAATGACGTCACCGTTAAGAATAAGGAAATCGATACTTCCGAAGGCTTTAGCCGCAGCTACCGGTTCCTTTATCCTGTTGTGAGCATCGGAAATGTGGAAAGCTCTTGCCCCTCTTGTTGGTACGGGACGGAACTTATATGTGAACGTGACCTCGTCGGCAGTTTTGGTAAAATACGGCTTGCGTTCAATCACTGGTCTTATGCATACGGTATATTCACCGGCAGGATTGAGCTCATTCATAGGTACTGAAACCCTGTGATGATTTGAAAGGGAATTCATGATCCCGTTCGTTTCGTCATAGTAGACGTTACCGTTGACCTTAACAGAAAACAGAGCTTCGCACTTTACTTCTACCATTATTTGATATTCGTCTGAAACGGCAAATACCGCAGGAGTTGTTTTTAACATAGTTGTCTACCTGTTCTAAAAATTAAATTTATGCTTCAAGATCGGAGATCATGTCAATACGTCTCTGATGCTTGCCGCCTTCAAACCCGGAATCAATGAAAATATCTGCCAGCTCACAAGCGAGTCCTTCGCCGACGACACGTGCTCCGAGGCAGAGAACGTTTGCGTCATTATGAAGTCTCGTATATTTTGCGCTGAATGTGTCAGAACAGCAAGCAGCGCGAATACCCTTAAGCTTATTGGCAGCCATGCTCATGCCGATACCTGTGCCGCAGCAGAGGATAGTGAGATCAGCCGCACCGTCCAGAACCTTGCAGCAGCCCGCTACAGCATAATCGGGATAATCACAGCTTTCCGTGTTGTTTGTACCGCAGTCGATAGTGTCGATACCTCTGCCTGCGAGATGCTTGAGCAGAGCCTCCTTAAGAGGGTAGCCTGCATGGTCGGATGCGATGGCAACTGTAATGTTTTCTCTGTTACTCATGGTGTGATCCTTTCGTATGTATAATTTTTTACCGCTAAGGCGGTCATTTACCATATTTTTCTTCTTTTTCTCTTTCAGCCTGAGACTTTCTCAGATAGATCGGAACAAGTGCTTCACCGCTGAAGTGAGTCTTGTCACGGTTTTCAGCATCAAAGATAGTCATTCCGCAAACTGCGGCACCGTATCCGCTTGGAGAAGACAAGAGAGTCGGAGTTTTCTTGATGGAGACCTTATCACAGGCTGACAGTACGGCAGATACTTCTTCGACCGTGTCGCCCGTTACGTAAAGACAGGGTTTATCGGTACATGGGATATTATCAGCGACAAATGAATCGATCGCAGAAACTGAAACGAGATCATCATCAGTCAGCCTTGTAATATTTCCGTTACCGTCGGATGAAAATAATGCGGCATAGACGTTCCCTCGTCGTGCACCGAGCACAGGACAAATAAAACCCTTAAGCTCAGTAAACATATAAGCCATTGCCTCAAGAGAGGAAACACCCACGCATGGAATATCAAAGGGAGCCGCAAGACCTTTTGCACTTGCAACGCCTATGCGCACGCCGGTAAATGAGCCGGGGCCTGCTGAACAGCTGATAAGCGAAAGATCCTTGGTTTTAATACCTGCGGCTAACAGAAGGTTTTCAATGGCAGGGAGCAGAGTAGTGCTGTGAGAGGTAGCTGAGTCAGCGGAGTATGACGCTACAAGCTTGCCGTCATTTAAAAGTGCCGCTGTTACAGTGGAAGCGGTGGAGTCAAAGCCTAATATCCACATTGTCAAATTCCTCCTTTTCGGGAAAGCTTACGGTAATATTTCTTTCAAGATCACCGTCTTTTTCTATAGTTACGCAAATGTGGTCAACAGGTATCTCCCCGATGATTTTTTCGCACCACTCGCCTATGCAGATACCTCCTTCAACGTAATCATCGAAGCCGATTCCCCAAAGCTCTGACGGGTCTTCGATTCTGTAAAAGTCAAAGTGATAAACGGGGGTTTTTCCCTTCAGATATTCGTTTACTATGGTATAGGTTGGACTTTTGACTCTGCTTTTCGGAGAGGTAACTGATACAAAGCCTCTTGTAAATACGGTTTTTCCTGCGCCAAGGTCGCCGTAAACGGCGATAAATGCTTTGGTTAAGCCAAGCTCATTTATAATTCTTCCGAGGCTTGCACCGATTTTAAAGGTGTCAGTGTCGGACATTGTGTGAAGTTTTATCATTTATTCTTACCGGGACTTTCTGATTTGTTTGTGTATTCTGTGTATTTTATCTCATCACCGGACAGGAAAAGATAACTCGTTCCCGAGGTTATGTAATGACCTGAAAACTTTATGTTCCGTTTAGAATAATATTCGTTAAGGATGGATGTGGTTTCAAGGTCTTCAAGGGATGGGGTTAGCGGATTATCCTTGTGATTATGGGTGATCAGAAGATATTTTGCTCTCTTTTCATAAGCCAGTGCACGGTCTATCTCTCCCAGTACCGTATATTTCGAGGGCTTATTATCCTTTTTCAGCTTTATACTGCCTAAGTATTGACGTTTCCTGTCAAGCAGTACGGCATAAGCATTACCTTTGTCCCTACTTATGGCGGTGAATGTAAAGTAGAAGCCTGCTTTGGTATGAGAATCAAGCTTTTTTGAAGTGCTTGTTGCAAGTGCAAGTGCTACGGTGTCGCGTCTGACCTTTTCTTTAATTGTATTTTTATCAGATGACATAGAAAAATATCGAGAAAAAATGCATTATACTTGCGAGAACAACGAATATATGGAACAGAGAATGAACATATCTTTTTTTCTTTCCGAGGCCGTACAGTACAGCACCGATCGTATACATTATACCGCCGCCGAGAAGCAAAGCGCTTCCTGCAAAGCCCAGCGCCTTAAAAAGCGGTACTACGGTAAATATCACGCACCATCCCATACCGATATAGCAGAACATAGAGAATTTGCTGTACTTTTTCAGGTCTATTGCCGTGAACGTAACCGCAAGAGCCGCCATTCCCCATACAACGCCGAAAACAGTCCAACCGATATAGGGATTTATCTCTCTCAGTGTACAAAGTGTATATGGAGTATACGTTCCAGCAATCATGAAATATATGGTACAGTGGTCGATTACCTGCAAGACTTTCTTTGCAGTATGAGGTCTGACACCGTGATATACGCTTGACATTGTAAAAAGACAAATGACAGATGCACCGTAGATGGCACTGCCCACAACACCCCATGGATTATTATGGAGTGCGGCAAAGATCACACAA
>CAYYRY010000177.1:0-540 GCA_964474245.1 uncultured Ruminococcus sp.
AGCTTTGCTTTCGCACCTTTGCATAACGAAAAAATCGGTATTATTACTTTTTGCGAAGCAAATATATAAATAAATTAAATAAATAATATAATAAAAAACAGTAGTCGAAGAAGTAGAAAAATGCAAACTGTTGAAAAGTGTTTTTTTAGGTGAAATTACCCTTTAAAGTAAAGGATTATTTTGTTTTGCTTGCCTTTGAAAATTTATGTTGGAATAGGTGTATATCGTGTTGACTGATAAGGAAAAGTATCACATTTTTCAGTATACTCAGAAAATAACGGAGCTTTTCATCGAATTTTACTTTTCAAACCATTCAAAACTTTTCAAGCTGTAATACTCAATAAACATCAGATTTGAGTTTTTAGCAAATTTCAAAACTGATGGTTTGCTTGTTTTCAAATGTCAAAAAAGAGCTTGTATATTAGGGAAATTATCGTAATTCTTATGTTTTGCAGAAAAGTTTTCCAAACAACTTTCATGGTAAAACATATGAGTTTTCAACATGGTTTTCAACAGGCTGTTGAAAACTCATGGAAAAGT
>CAYYRY010000177.1:550-4451 GCA_964474245.1 uncultured Ruminococcus sp.
AGTATAAGTTTTCCATGAAAGATCTTCCTTTTTCAACACAAACGGCATTTTTCACATGATTTTTCTTTAAAATCAGCTTCTTCCATTGATTTCCTTGATGATATCAGCGATCTCGGCTTCAAGTGTTGAGTCACATGAAACCTGTTTATCAATGGCTTGAAGGTTTGAATGTACGGTACTGTAGTCGCGGTTTCCCATAAGAGCACCTATCTTTGGAAGTGAAAGAGGTGTCATATCTCTGATTATCCTCATTGCCACATTACGGGCAGTTTTTATCTCTTTCGTTCTCTTACGTCCGTATATTTCCTCGGGAGTTGTTTTAAATCTCTTCGCCACGCACTCTACAATGGTTTTTACGATATCTTTATCGGATTCACTCTCTCTGATGAATATACTGATGGTCGAGCGCACCATTTCAATTGTGATGGGCATTCCTGTGAGAAAATGCTTTGCGCCGAGCTGCTTCATGACACCTTCGATCTGTCTTATGTTGGATTGCAGATTTTCAGCGAGATATGTAAGCACGTCTGTTGGAATAACGAGGTTATTTTTATTTGCTTTGTTCTGAAGAATGGCGAGTCTGAGCTCAAAATCAGGAGGCTGAATATCAACTACGAGTCCGCTTTCGAATCTGCTGCGGATACGTTCCTCAAGAGTAACCATTTCGTGGGGGGGCTTGTCTGAGGTGATGATGATTTGCTTATGATCCTCATAAAGTGCATCAAAGGTATGGAAGAATTCAAGCTGAGTTGATTCCTTACCTGCAATAAACTGGATGTCGTCGATGAGAAGCATATCTGCCTTGCGGTATTTTTCACGGAATTCGGAGTTTTTCTTTATACGGATGGACTCAATAAGCTGATTCATAAATTCCTCACCCTTTACGCATATTACGCGCATGGAGGGATTCTTGGAAAGAACCTCGTTTGCAATGGCATACATAAGGTGGGTCTTTCCGATACCGCTGTTTCCGTAGAAGAAAAGGGGATTGTATTTGGTTCCGGGATTTTCCGCTACCACACGCGCTCCCGCGTGGGCGAGCTTATTTGAAGAACCTACAATAAAGTTTTCAAATGTATAATCGGGGTTGAACTGGAGAATACGGTCGCTGCTCTCTCTTCCGTCAGGGTGTGTGCTTGAGAGATAATTTGCAATAAGGTCCTCTTCTTCCTCTGCGTAAGATCTGGTATAGTCTTCTTCGATGGGAACAACATGAGGATCATCAATTGATGTGGGAATATCATCAATGATGTCGTCATCATCTTCCGAAGTTCTCTCTTTGTTCATTTCACGGATATACTCAATAGGGGAGTGGACTCCTTCATTTGCAAGAAACTTTGAAAGGGTACTGTCAACGATGACCTCCACCTTGGGAGTGAAGCCGATGACGTTTTCAACGTGATGCTCAAGATAATCGATATATTTTTCTTCGATGATACCTTTTTTCATATCACTTTCAGCGGCAAAGATGACCTTTTCCGTGGAAAGTGAAACGAGCTGTAATCCGCCGAACCAAAGATCAATGGCAGTTTTAGGCATTGATTTTTCGTCGCGGATGTTATTTAAAATTATCAGCCATATAGCTGAAAGATCTCCAATGGAATTCATTTAACTACTCCTGACTTCTCGCTTGTGAGAATATATTTATTCATTATAATATAATTACATACAAAATTATTATATCATAACAAAAGATGAAAGTCAAGAATCTTAGCCCGTTTGAAGTGGCTTTGAGGGGGGCAAAAATCACCAAATTATTTGGGCTCGATTAGGTAAAAATCACGTAAAAAAAGCTGTATCAATTATTGTGCTCAAGTACTTAAGGAAAAACTCAATCGGCAAAATATACAAAGTGAAAACTGCCGTGAAACAGGAAATATTTTTGTGGGTATTAAATCTGAGAGATACAGAAAAAAAACAATAACGGTTATTTATCGGTTTATTTGAAAAAAACTATGTGTATTATTTCCCAATCCCTTGAAATTTTCTCTTTATTATTATATAATAAATTGATTATAGAATTATTTTTTACGGAGTAAGTATGATACGACTCGAAAATATAACATATTCGGCTGTCAATGATGAGACGGGAAAGAAGAACGTCATTCTCGACAATGTGTCCCTTGACATCGAAACCGGAAAATATATTGTGATAACAGGTCCAAACGGAGGAGGTAAGACTTCTCTTGCGAAGATAATGATGGGAATATACACTCCCGACAGCGGAAGGATATTCTATAACGGTGAGGATATAACTGAAATGTCCATTGCCGAGAGAGCCTTGAAGGGAATCGGATTCGGTTTTCAGCATCCTCCGAGATTTAAGGGAATGACTGTGCGTGATCTTCTCACCATTGCGGCAAAGAGAAAGCTTCGCCATGCAGAGCTTTGCGAATACCTCACAAGCGTAGGCTTGTGTGCTGCTGATTATCTCACTCGTGAGGTTGATACGTCTCTTTCAGGCGGAGAGCTGAAGAGAATTGAGATAGCGTCCGTTCTTGCAACGGATTCTCCCGTAATGATTTTTGACGAGCCTGAGGCAGGCATCGACCTTTGGAGCTTCCACCGTCTGACAGAAACCTTCAGAACTCTTCACGGTAAGCGCGATGGCTCCACACTTATCATTATTTCCCATCAGGAGAGGATCATAAGTCAGGCTGACGAGGTGCTCATGATCGCTGACGGAAAACTGTCGGGCAGAGGATCTCCCGAAGACATACTTCCTAAGATAGACTCGTTTGCGGCTAAAGCGTGCCGTTACGATAAGGTTTAATAAAAAGGAAATAGCTATGGAAAACAAAGATCTTATAAGACAAAATCTCCTTGAAAAGGTAGCTGATCTTCACTCTGTTCCGGATGGAGCATATAATATAAGAGAAAACGGTAAGGGTACCGGAAGAAGAAGTACCGAAGAAATAAAGATAGAAAATAAGGAAGATGCTCCCGGCATCGTGGTCACCGTTGCGGACGGTACGAAAAAGAAAAGTGTACATATCCCCGTAGTTATAACAAAGACAGGTATTACCGAAACGGTATATAACGATTTTATAATCGGAAAAGATTGTGACGTTCTCATTGTTGCGGGATGCGGTATACATAATTCCGGAGAGGAAAAATCAGCGCACGACGGTGTTCACACCCTTCACGTCGGAGAAAACTCCAAGGTGAAGTACGTGGAGAAGCACTACGCCGAGGGTGAAGGTAAAAGAAGTATGCAGCCTAAAATGACCGTGACTTTGGAAAAGGGTTCAACGGTCGATATAGAGACGGTGCAGCTTGGAGGAGTTTCCGATTCCGTAAGAGAGACCGTCATTGATGCCGGAGAGGATGCGAGCATCGTTATTACAGAAAGAATAATGACATCTGATGACGAGACCGTTGATTCCCGTACTACGGTAAATCTCAACGGAAGCGGCTCATCTGCAAGAATAAACTCGAGAAGTGTTGCAAGGGGAGATTCAACACAGATATTCTACCCCGCCATAAACGGCAACGCCGCTTGCTTCGGTCACGTACAGTGTGACTCAATTATTATGGATCGTGCTAAGGTAAGAAGTATTCCCGAAATCTGTGCAAACGACGTTGAAGCTCAGCTTATTCATGAAGCTGCCATCGGAAAGATCGCGGGAGACCAGATACTTAAGCTTATGACTCTGGGTCTTACTGCGGAAGAGGCTGAAGAGAGGATCCTTGCGGGACTTCTTAAGTAATATCATTATAAGTATAATTACAGTCAAAAGGAGAAAAAAGTATGAAATCTTATAAACTTATGACTAAAGAAGAGCTTATCGCCGAGCTTGAAACTCAGCGTGCAAAGCTTTCAAAATGGGAAGCTGAAAACCTGACACTTGACCTTACGAGAGGTAAGCCAAATCAGGCCCAGCTTGATCTTTCATCCGAT
>CAYYRY010000178.1:0-4389 GCA_964474245.1 uncultured Ruminococcus sp.
GAAGAAGCCGGCCTATGACTTTACCTCGGCAGTACACGCATTTTGGCTTGTATTTACCGCAGATGGATACGATTCTCCCGGGCGCTTTGATCAGTACATGAGAAGGGCGTGGGAGATCACGGAAAACAAGGATGAGGCGAGAGACATCCTTGAAAGGCTGTGGGACAGCTTTCACGATACGAGGAGCTGGAACCTCTGCCTTGCGGGCAGTGATGAAAACTGGTGCGACGAGTCAAATGAGTTGACCTACGAGATACTCCGTCTGGCACGTGAAAAACGTTACCAGACGCCGAATATAACGCTCCGTGTTCACAGGAATACTCCCGAGGAGCTTTGGGATGCTATCACTGCAACTCTTGCTGCGGGGATCGGTATGCCCGCTTTGTACAATGATGAGACGGTGTGTCCCGCCCTTGAGAAGTTGGGTATCCCCCCATGTGACAGCCATGACTATTGTATGAACGGATGCAATCAGATAGACATTATGGGTAAAAGCCATATGGGACTTGAAGACGGTGAGGTCAGCTTTGCAAAGTGCCTTGAATATGCGCTTTTCAACGGTGTAAACCCTATGAACGGCAATACTGAAGGCTTGCAAACGGGCGATCTGCGACAGGCGAAAACCTATAATGAGGTTGAGAGAGCGTTTCTCAGACAGCTTGAGCATATGTGTTATACTGCTTGTAATACCGCTAACAGCGATCAGCACGCCCGTGCCATGTACAGCCCCAATCCTCTCAGATCATGCCTGGTTGAGGGGTGCCTTGAGAAAGGACGTGACTTCAAAAACGGCGGACCTCTCTACTGTCACGGACAGATCCTTGCGGAAGCGGTACCTGATACAGGTGACAGCCTTTGGGCAATAAAAAAGCTGGTGTTTATTGATAAGAAGTACACCATGAGCGAGATGATAAGTGCGCTTGAAGCGAACTTCGAGGGATATGAAGAGCTTTACCGTGATTGCAGAAACTGCGAAAAATTCGGTAACGATATTCCCGAGGTGGATGAGATAACATCACGTATCATGAACAGATTCTTAACGTTTTTGAAGAGGAATCATACGTATCGCGGCGGTATATATACGGGTGGGTGCAGTACCTACGACCGTGCGGCAGACTATGCGGAGAGCATAGGTGCCCTCCCCAACGGAAAGCTTAAGGGAGAGGGAGTCGTTGCGGATTCTATTGCAGCAGTACCCGGCTGTGATACACACGGTCCTACGGCATTGATAAAATCCGTTCTTAGCTATGATCACGCAGAGGCGGGAAGCGGATTCGTGTTCCAGAACAAGTTCGACAAGAAGCTGTTCGACACCGAAAAAGGACGCGAGAGTTTCAAAGCGCTTGCAAAGGCGTTCTTCGCAGGCGGCGGACAGCAGTACACCGTTACTGTTGTGTCTCCGGAGGATCTTGTCGATGCTCTTGAGAATCCCGACAGACATCGCGACCTTATAGTGCGTGTAGGCGGCTACAGCGACTATTTTGTCGACTTGGACCGAGGTCTGCAGGAGAATATCATAAAGAGAAGCTTTATTGATATATAAAAATTATAAAGTTAAGGAGGGATGCATGCATGAGGATGACATCATTTGTTGCCGCCCTCCTTTTGCTTTGTCTGCTTGTTTCCTGCGGCGGGAACGATAGCATATCGGGAGACGGCACAGAAAACTATAGCTCTTCTGAATGCTTTGGTTCTGAAACGGACGAGGCTTCAGTTGATATGACAGAAGAGGCTTCTGCTGATACAACGGGCAATATGCCCGAAACCGTTATCGGTGCGAAAAAGAATCCTAAGCTGCCGTCCATGCCCGAGGAGCTGTGGGAGCACGTATATCTCACGGGAAGAAGCAACGGAAACTGTCTGAGTCTCACGGGGCGTGCGGCTCTGCTGTGCGTGTTTGCAAACGACGATGGCAGCGTATGGACGGAGGAAGCCAAGGCTGAGGCGATGAAGGAGTTTGAGCGCGGAGCCGAAATGATAAAAAGTGAAGCCGCACGTTACGGGGCTGAAGCTGAGATAGTGCTCACGTATTGCGAGGACACTATTACGTATGCCGACGGAACTGTTGTCTCAGGGACGTGGGAAAACGGCGAGTTCTTAGGTTGAGACTCCAAATTACAAAGCATTACTGGAGGTACATATGAAATTTTGGAGAATAGCACTTGCGGTTGTTTTGATTCTTTCGGCGGCATTTTCATTTTATTCTTATTACAATGAAGATAACTCAATTAACGATACCACACCGCCTGCAGATAATAATTCCGGCATATTCGGTGACAACGGGAATAATGATCAGGATGATAACTACGGCAAAGATTACGACAATAACTACGACAACGATTACGGTAATCCCTTTGTCGGAGACGGTAATTCAGATGAGGTGCAGGATAATAACGGCAACACCGACAATGAATTTGCGTCCCACATATATCTTGAGTGCAAGAATATCGGAGATTGCCGCGAGCTGAAGGGCAAGATTGCCGTTCTGACGGTGTTCGTTGACGAAGACAATATAACATGGTCGCAGAGTGATATGCAGACTGTGAAAAACAATCAGAGAAGCGAAATGGCTGAGCTGAAATCCGAGGCGGGCAGATACGGTGTGTCTTTCGACACAGAGCTGTTATACTATAACGCGAAAATGGCACGTGTTCTTGACACGGATAAATCTGATCTGTGGAAGGACGACGTTATAGCAACGACAGGATTTGAAAATTATTCTACTGCGTATAATTGGGCGTTGAAGACTACGGGGGCTGATGAATGCGTCATTGCATTTTACTTTAACCGTGACGGAAGGGCGTTTGCTTATCAGATTGAGTCGGGATGGGGCAATGAATTCATGATCCTGTTTGCCGTTGACTCCAATGCCTTTGCCCATGAGCTGACTCACGTCTTCGGCTCAAAGGATCTGTATTTTCCCGACAAGGTGGAAGAGTCGGCAAAGCGTATATTCGGGGAGAGTATAATGCTCGACAGTTCGGTGCGCAAGGTGGACAGCCTTACGGCATATCTTATCGGCTGGACCGATGTGCTGTCAGATGAGGCAAAGACTTTTCTGCGTGAGAGCGCGTATCTTACAAAACAAGACCTCAATGCGGAATATGAGATTGAGAATTATACCGGTTACGTAACAAACAAAGAATTCGATAACGGAATATACACCGGTAACCTGACGGACGGATTCTTCGACGGAAAAGGACGTATGAGATTTGACACGGGTGACATTTACGACGGTGAATGGAGCTTCGGTATCAAAAACGGTAAAGGAACGTACATCTGGGCTGACGGCAACACTTATACGGGTGATTGGGTGCGTGACTCCATGACCGGTAAGGGAGAGATGAAGTATGCTGACGGCACAGTTTATTCGGGAGATTGGGTAGACGGTGCGCTGACCGGCAACGGAACCATTAAATATGCGGACGGCTCGCAGTATACGGGGGAATTCCTTAACGGCCAGTTCCAAGGCTTCGGTACCATGCACTACACTGATGGCGGTTGGTATTCCGGAGAATGGCAGAACAGTTCGCGTCACGGAAAGGGTACGCTGACCTGGAATAACGGAGACAAATACACAGGCGACTTTAATAATAACGTAATAACCGGCAGCGGAACTCTCGTTTATGCAACCGGAGACGTATACGTCGGGGCTTTCCTTAACGGATTGATGTCGGGCTACGGCGAATACAAGTGGGCAAACGGGGATTTATACAAGGGTCAGTGGGCAGAGAACGCCATGAACGGTCAGGGTACGTTGACCTTTACCGATGGAACTGTATACCGCGGTACGTTCAGTAACGGCGACTTCCTTGGGTGATCACCGTCTGTCAGTTGATAAAGCTGATTTCTGAACTATAATAATACGCGAGGACAGCTTTAATAATATAGGCTGTCTTTGCTTTATAGGGTGACAGATCGATATTTGCAGTGCAAATTCAATACACTATAATTTTTTGTCCGGATGGAGTAGGAATGAGATCAATTAGGAAATATCTGATCGCTTTTGTGTCAGCAGTAATAATGTTTGCTCTTGTAACGTCGGGAGTGGGTACAGCCTATGCGGAGGGTACTGTACAGGTCCCTTTTGAGGATGTCAAGCAAGGTTGGTCATACGAAGCGATCGGCTACGTATATGAAAACGGCTATATGAACGGGGTATCCGATAGCCTTTTTGCCCCGAAGCTCACACTTACCCGTGCCATGGCGGTGACGGTGCTGTACAGATTGGAGGGTTCTCCTCTTGCTGAGTATGAAGATTACTTTCCCGACGTGGAGACAGCCAGGTTCTATTCCGCGGCTGCCGTATGGGCATTCGAAAACGGTATAGTAAACGGTACCCATACGGGTGAATCCGGTGAGCCGTATTTTTCACCGGACAGAAATATC
>CAYYRY010000179.1:0-4388 GCA_964474245.1 uncultured Ruminococcus sp.
CGACAGCATTTATTCCATGACCGTTATCCAGACCAATGCGGCGATCAACCCCGGTAACTCCGGCGGCGGACTTTTCAACATGAGTGGTGAACTCGTTGGCGTGGTAAACGCTAAGTCATCGGGAACGGGAATCGAGGGCCTCGGCTTTGCAATTCCTTCCAACGACGCGTACGCCACCGCAACTAAGATCATCGAAACAGGCGGGGCGATCACAAATACCGCATCCGTTAAAATAGGTATCACCACTGTTGACATCTTTACTGCGTCCGATGCAAGAGAGTTTGGTGTAAACGTTTACGGCGTATACGTATACGAGGTACAGGAAGGCTTCAATGATGACGTACTCAAGGCGGGCGACCGTATTATCGCCATTGACAGTCAGGAGATCGCTGCTGGAGATGACGTCGTGTCCATCGTCAGAGCGTCAAAGGCGGGCGACAAGCTGGAGTTCTTCGTGTACCGTGACGGCAGACTCAAAAATATAGAGGTAACCGTTTACGATAATACTACAACAGATAACGTAGAATTCTGATAAATACACGGGACTGCTGCAGACCGCCTCGCGGCTTGCGGCGGTCCTTTGTGCCGTGAGGCAGATTTGTTATTTCAAAGATGATAGCAGGAGATATAACATATGTACAAGATACTTATTGCAGACGACGAGGCAGGCATCCGGACTTTGGTGGCGAAATATGCTGTATACGAGGGACATGAGATAGTCGAAGCAGGAGACGGCATGGAGACTGTGAAGCTTTGCAAAAGCGAACATCCCGATATCGCCATAGTGGATATAATGATGCCGGAGCTTGACGGATTTTCCGCCTGCAGGGAAATACGCAGGTTTTCGGATATTCCCATTATCATGCTCAGCGCAAGAGGGGAGGAGTACGATAAGATCAACGGCTTTGAGATAGGTGTTGACGATTACGTGGTAAAGCCGTTTTCTCCCAAGGAGCTGATGCTCAGAGTGGAAGCCATCATGAAGCGTACGAGAAGATGTGCACCTGCCGGGATCGACACCGTGCCGAAAAACGAGGTGCTTGAGCTCGAAGGACTCGCAGCAGACTTTTCGGCAAGGGTCGTTTATATTGACGGGGAAAAGGTGGATATGACTCCGAAGGAGTACGATCTGTTCTTCTATATGCTCAGAAACAGAAATATCGCACTGACCCGCGAAAAACTGATCAGTGAGGTGTGGGGATACGATTATTTCGGTGACGACAGGACTCTTGACACACATATAAAGCTCCTCCGCCGAAGCCTCGGTAAATATGCTAAGCACATCGTCACTCTGAGAGGCGTGGGATACAGATTCGATGCGAAGATTTGAGGTTAAAACTGTGGCCGCTAATATGAAAAACGGAAATAAGCGAAGCAGCCTGTCCATGAGGGTCAAGATATTCGTTGCTTTTCTTGTGTTCACCGTAGCTGTCATCGGAGTGCTGTGGCTTTTTCAGACGGTATTTCTTGAAGACCTATACAAAAGCGTGAGACTCCGCGAGACGGAGAAATGTGCCGGAGAATTTGCCGCGTCTGACCTTGACGACCTTGAAAACACGGCGTTTGATCTCGCAGAGAAATACAGTATATGTCTTTCCGTATACGAGATCACGGGGAAGAAGGGTACACAGATCGCCGAGAGCCATATGAATTCAGGTTGCTTTATCCATAACGTCGTCTCGGACCATCTCCTTGACAGGTTGTACGCAAATGCCGTACGTGACGGAGAGTATATGGAAAGCGTTCCCGTGAAGCCGGGGAGTAAGGACGACGTGTCCGACGGAGAGAGCATACTGTATGCGAAGCTAGTGGACCATCCCGATGATGATTCTGTGAAATATATGTTCCTTCTGAATACGCAGATATATCCCCTCGCATCCACCGTGTCAACGCTGAGACTTCAACTGCTGTACGTGAGCATAGCGCTTATTGCCATAGCCGCTGTCATATCCGGAGTTATGTCTCACGTGATGGCTCGTCCCGCCGTGCTCATGAGCAGAGAGGCGTCAAAGCTTGCTGTCGGTAACTACGACGTCAGCTTCAACGGCGGCGGGTATCGCGAAATGTCGGATCTGGCAGATGCCCTGAATCATGCTGCCCGTGAGCTGTCGGGACTTGATAAGATGCAGAAGGATCTTATTGCAAACGTTTCTCACGATCTGAGAACGCCGCTGACCCTTATTTCCGGCTACAGTGAGGTCATGCGTGACATACCCGGAGAGATGACTGCTGAGAATATGCAGATCATCATAGATGAAACGGAGAGACTGTCGTCCCTTGTCAGCGATCTGCTTGACGTGTCCCGTTATATGTCGGGGGTGCAGAAGCTGAACGTATCGTGCTTCAGCCTTACGGATACCGTACGCGAGACCGTTGCGAGATATTCAAGACTGAGGGAGAGGGAAGGATACGTTATAGACTTTATTTGTGACGGTGAGGTGTTTGTATCAGCCGATAAGATAAGGATCCTTCAGGTTATCTACAATCTTGTGAACAATGCTATCAATTATACCGGCGAAGACAAGCGCGTTGTCATAAGACAGAGCACTTGCGGCGGAGTATGCAGACTTGAAGTTATCGACAGCGGATCTGGAATAGCGGAGGAAGAGCTTCCTGCCATATGGGAACGCTACTATAAATCCGATAAATTCCACAAAAGAGCCACGCTCGGTACGGGACTTGGGTTGTCTATAGTAAAGAATATACTTATTTTGCATAAAGCACGCTTTGGAGTAAAGAGTAAGATCAACGAAGGAAGCGTATTTTGGTTTGAATTACCGGTGGTTGAAGGAACTACAGGCGGAAATAACAATTAACAGGAATATAACGAAGGCATAGTCCGTATAAATATTTATTTCCTTTAAATCTATTGACCTTTCGATGAAAATGTGGTATAACATATGCAACCATGGGTAAATAATGACCCCCATAAGGAGATTAATGAAATGAATTACTATGCAGTCGTTAATACGATAGTTATCGTTCTGTATTTGCTGATGGCTTTGTTGACTGTACATTTTGCATTTTTTGCAATTGTTGGCTTCTTTAAAAAGAAGACCTTCCTCCAGACGGATAAACGCCTTAAGTACGGTATAATAATCCCCGCGAGAAACGAGGAGACTGTAGTAGGTGCGCTCATTGAAAGTATAAAGAAAAACGATTATCCTCAGGACAAGCTTCACATCTTCGTTATTGCACATAACTGTGACGATAAGACGGCGGACATAGCAAGGGCTGCGGGTGCTACCGTATATGAATACAACAATCCCGAGGAATGCACCATGGGATATGCGTTCAAATATCTGTTTGCCCGTATCAAAGAGGATTACGGAACTGAGAATTACGACGGATTTTTCCTCTTCAATGCGGATAACATTCTTGACAGAAATTACTTCAAGAAGATGAACGATGCCTTTGTTTATTACGATAAGCAGAGTGTTATCACTTCTTTCAGAAACTCCAAGAATTTCGGATCCAACCCAATTTCCGCAATGTATGGCTTGTATTTTGCAAGCGGATGCCGCTTTGAAAGCCGCGGACGAAGCGTTATGGGTTGTTCCACACGAGTTCAGGGTACGGGTTACGTTATCAATTCCGATATCGTAAAGGATGAATGGCCCTATGTTACTCTGACCGAGGACTGGGAATTTACCGCCGATAGAGTAATCAATGATACTCCCATCGTATTCTGCGACGAGGCTGTGTTCTATGACGAGCAGCCTGTGTCTCTCGGTATCATGTGGCGCCAGCGTCTCAGATGGTCCAAGGGTCACCTTCTCGTATGCGTTACGAGACTTAAGGATATCGTAAAGGCACTGTTCAAACCCGTAAAGCGCGGCGGCGCAAAGCGCAAGTTCTCCGTATATGATATCGGAGTCAACATTCTGCCCGTTTGCGTTATTACCGTTGCCATAACGGTTCTCAAGCACGTATTCTTCCTGCTCTCTCCTCTGTTCGGTCTCTCTCTTAAGGAAGTATATACGGAATATCTCGGCTCCTTCTGGTTTATGTATGCCATCGGCTACGTTTCAACGGTGCTGTCGGCTGTCATCCTTTACATACTTGAAAGAAAGAGAATTCCTAAAATGAGTCTCGGTCTCAAGATCGTGTCCATCGTGCTGTGGCCCGTGTTCCTTCTTGTTTCATTCCCTGCGGAAGTAGTTGCGGTTCTTAAGAAGGATATCGGTTGGAAGCCTATTCCACACGCAGATACAACTACATTTGATCACCTTAACGAAAGTGTTGATGAAGACTCTGCCGAGTCCGACGCAGTAACTGACAAAAAGGTCAACTAAACTGAATAATTAGTCACCGTTTATTGCTGAACGGTGACTTTTTCTTGTGTGCTCGGCACGCGTTACAACTTGGCGGTGAAAGTCCGCTACAGA
>CAYYRY010000180.1:0-4384 GCA_964474245.1 uncultured Ruminococcus sp.
AGTTCCCAAGAAGTACGGTCTCCGTCAGACCATCGGCGATACTCTCGGTATCGGCGGCATCATGCGTGCTCTTCGCACCATCCCCGTAATGGAGGACTTCGCCCGAGACATGGAGGAGGTATGCCCCGACGCATGGTTTTTAAACTACACCAACCCAATGGCAATGCTGACGGGATATATGCAAAAGCATACGGGAGTAAAGACCGTGGGACTTTGTCACAGCGTACAGACCTGCTCTGCTGATATTTTGGATGCTCTCGGCATGAAGGACAAGATCGACGGCAGAAAGGACCTCATCGCAGGTATCAACCACATGGCGTGGTTACTCAAGATAGAAGACAAAAACGGCGTTGACCTTTACCCTGAAATAAAGAAAAGAGCCCTTGAAAAACAGAAGGACTACACCCATTACGACAATATACGTTACGACTACATCAAGCACTTCGGCTACTACTGTACGGAATCCAGTACCCATAACTCTGAGTACAGTTGGTTCTACATCAAGGACAAGTATCCCGAGCTTCTCACCCGCTTCCGCATCAAGCTTGACGAATATCCCCGCCGCTGTGTTGACCAGATCGAGGGTTGGAAATGGGAATATTCCGAGATCCTTAGAAACGGAGTAAAGCGCCACGAGCGAAGCCTTGAGTACGCATCCCGCATCATGGAGGCAATGGTAACAGACGTACCCTACCGAATAGGAGGCAACGTGTTGAACACACACTACTACATAACCAACCTCCCTGCGGAGGCTTGTGTTGAGATACCGTGTATGGTTGACTCTAACGGTATTGCGCCTACTTACGTAGGGGCTCTCCCTCCCCAGTGCGCGGCAATGAACGTGACGAACATCAACGTTCAGCTTCTCGTCATTGAAGCCGCACGTACAAGAAAGCTCGACCACGTATATCAGGCGGCAATGCTTGACCCACATACGGGAAGCGAGCTTGATATTGACACCATAAAGAAGATGGTGGACGATCTCATCGTCGCTCACGGAGATTATTTACCTAAGTTCAACTGAACCACTCCCTGAATCGTAAAAATTTCACCGACGGCTTGCTTGATGCGCGTGCCGTCGGTGACGTTTTTTATTTTCTCTTTTTATTTACCATATCAATGAGGGTAACTACCGTGGGACAAAGCACGATGTTAAGCAGAAGCTCAAACAAGAAGTTAGCGCCGATCATCACAAGGAATATGTACGCTACACCGCTGCTGTATCCTTCGGCTGTGCCTGCCGCAGCTACGCTTTCATAGAAAAACGCAAAGCAACCGAGGGCGAATACGCCTGAGTTTATAACGGGACTGAGAAGTGACGCCGATACCGCCGCCGCGTACTTGTTTTGGCTTTTCAGCGCTTTGTAAACAATACCGGGGACAAGTCCGCAAAGCATACCCTTAAGCATTACGGTGATAACGGTACCTACAGCGCTTATGGACAAAAACCACGCCGCATCTCCGCTTAAAAGCACCACCGCACCGAATACAAGTCCGAGCCATGCACCGATCACGGGGCCGCATACAGCCGCACCGATAACTATGGGGATGAGCACCAGCGATACCGAGAAGGGGCCGAATTTGATAGCCGCTCCGATAAGCTGAAGCACTACGACGAGTGCCGTCATCATCGCACCGAGAACCATGGTCTCTGTCTTCATTCTTCTGTCTGTCATTTTCATTAAAGATTCCTCCTTGCTGTCGTCCGCCGTAGCGGTACAACGCATAAAAATATATTTATATTATCTCCTGTCGGAGTTAATACCGGGGAAAAATTAAGCTGCAGTTATATTCAATTGTTCTTTTTATATATGATACTTAAACCCTTCAACACCATGTGCTCGTCAAGAGTGATCTCGTGACGGCAATGATCCTTAATGAACGGTGCAAGCCCGCCCGTGGCGTATACCGAAAGAGGCTCTCCCATCTCGTCGCAAATGCGGTCGATCATACCGTCCACAAGGGCGGCGTTTCCAAAGATGACTCCCGATTTCATGCAATCCGCCGTGTTTTTGCCTATTACCGAGGAGGGTACCTCAAGGCTTACCTGGGGAAGCTGTGCCGTTCCTTCTGACAGAGCCTTCAGACCCATGAGCACACCGGGGATAATGGACACGCCGATGAATGCTCCCCTCTTGTCAAGAACCATCATCTTGGTCGCCGTTCCCATATCGACGATTATTGAGGGGTATGAGTAAAGCTGACGAGCCGCAACGCAGGCACAGATAAGATCGCTTCCCACGGAGGCAGGATTATCACAGTGAATGTTGATACCCGTTTTGATGCCGGGGCCAACAAGAAGCGCATCCACACCGTATACAAATTTCACAGCCGCCTTCATAACGGAATTGAGAGGCGGTACCACAGACGATATGATAGCTCCGTCAACGGAATCTCTGGAAATATCGTAAAGGGCAAGCGTATGGAGAAGCTTTGATGCATATTCGTCGGAGGTCTTCGTAGGGTCTGTTGATATACGCGCAACAAAGGTAAGGCGGTCGTCAGAAAATCCGCCGAGAGTAATATTCGTGTTACCTATATCTACAGCTAATATCATAACTATCTCCGAACTTAAAATTTATCATATACTCAGATTATAACACACCCGCCACTTTTTTTCAAGTATACGCTTTACCGAATTAACTCTCCTCCCCACGCCTCTGTTTGTTGATAATAATCAGTATAAAGAGGGATAATGCTCCAAAGCCTGACAAAACAATGCGTAAAAATCCCCCTGCAAGAGAAAAAAGACGTCTTTCGGGTGCAAAAACTATTGATTTAATAACGCAAAATTGTTATAATATAAACTGATAAAATATTTCTTTTGCGAAGTGCTGCTTCGCATGGAAACGGAGAGTATACATCGATGTCAGATCCCAGAGAAAAGCAGAAAAGAATAAGAAATTTTTCCATAATTGCTCATATAGACCACGGCAAATCCACCCTTGCCGACAGAATACTTGAGTATTCCGACACCGTTGCCAAGCGTGACATGGAGGAACAGCTCCTCGACAACATGGACCTTGAGCGTGAGCGCGGTATCACCATAAAAGCTCGAGCCGTACGTATTGACTATACTTCCCCTGATGGGGAGGAGTATATCCTCAACCTCATCGACACCCCCGGGCACGTTGACTTCAACTACGAGGTATCACGTTCACTGAACGCCTGCGAGGGTGCGCTTTTAGTCGTTGACGCCACCCAGGGAATCGAGGCGCAGACCCTTGCAAACGCATACCTTGCGGTGGACTCGAATCTTGAGATAGTCCCCGTCATCAACAAGATCGACCTCCCCTCCGCAGATCCCGACAAGGTAAGAGGCGAGATCGAAGACGTCATCGGTATTCCCGCTGAGGGATGTCCCGCAGTATCCGCAAAAACCGGTCTCAACATCCATGACGTAATGGATGCCATAGTGCGTGACGTTCCCTCCCCCGAGGGCGACCCCGATGCTCCCCTTAAATGCCTCATCTTCGACTCCGTATATAACAGCTATCTCGGTGTCGTGGTATATATCCGAGTCATGGACGGTACTCTCCGCGCAGGAGACAAAATCCGCCTCATGAGCACGGGCGCAGAATTCGAAACCGTTGAGGTCGGCGTGCTTGACCCATTCGGTCTTCGCTCTACGGGTATCCTCACAGCAGGTGAGGTCGGATACGTTACCGCATCCATCAAGAGCATTGGCGATACGCAGGTCGGTGATACGGTAACGCTCGCTGAGCGTCCCGCTGACGAGGCTCTCCCCGGATTCAAGAAGGTGCAGTCCATGGTTTACGCCGGCATATATCCCGCCGACGGATCAAAGTATAACGAAACAAAGGATGCCCTTGAAAAGCTCCGACTCAATGATGCCGCATTTACCTTTGAGCCTGAAACGAGTATAGCCCTGGGCTTCGGATTCCGCTGCGGCTTCCTCGGACTTCTCCACATGGAGATCATTGAGGAAAGACTTGAGAGAGAATTCAATCTCGACCTCATCACCACAGCCCCCAGCGTTATTTACAAGATCATCAAGAAAAACGGTGAGACCGTTAACGTGGATAACCCCACAAACTATCCTTCCCCCGACGAGATCGAGGAGGCACTTGAGCCTGTAGTGGCAGCCTCACTCATCACTCCCACAGAATACGTCGGCGGACTTATGGATCTTTGTCAGGACAGACGCGGTACGTTTATTGACATGAAGTACATCGACACCGAGCGTGTTGAGCTTCACTACCGTCTGCCCCTCAACGAGATAATCTATGACTTCTTCGACGCATTGAAGAGCCGCAGCCGCGGATACGCTTCCCTTGACTACGAGCTTGCAGGCTACGAGCCAAGCGACCTCGTCAAGCTTGACTTCCTCCTTAACGGCGAAGTGGTTGATGCGTTGACCTTC
>CAYYRY010000181.1:0-4363 GCA_964474245.1 uncultured Ruminococcus sp.
TCGATACACTCTTTACCTCGGTTATTGAGCCGTATAAGGGAGCAAGCAAGATTGCTGAGGCAAAGAGAATAGATGCAATCCGTGTAGATGGCAAGCCTATTCCCGAAAGTGAGCCCTGCGAAGCAATCAAGGTAACTCTCACAAAGAGCCTCATCGCTGCAAAGCCCAACCAGAAGGCAACAGCAGCATCTCTCGGTCTCAAGAAGATAGGTGACTCTATCGTTCACGATGCAGGTCCCGTTCTTGACGGTAAAGTAAAGGTGATCTCTCACCTCGTAACCGTGGAGAAGGCGTAAGCCCTCCTCCGAACAAAAATATCACTATTTAATAAGGAGGAAAAAAACATGAAGCTCCATGAACTTTCACCGGCTCCCGGCTCTGCAAAGCAGGCTTGGCGCAAAGGCAGAGGTCCCGGAAGCGGTAACGGTAAGACCGCCGGTAAGGGACACAAGGGTCAGAACGCTCGCTCCGGCGGTGGTGTACGCCCCGGATTCGAAGGCGGTCAGCTCCCTCTGTACAGAAAACTTCCTAAGAGAGGTTTCAAGAACAGATTCGCAAAGAACTACGCTATCGTAAATGTTGCCGACCTCAACCGTTTCAATGACGGCGACAAGGTAACACTCGCAACACTCATCGAAGCCGGTATCGTACGCAAGGAACTCGACGGACTCAAAGTGCTCGGCAACGGCGATATTACAAAGAAAATAACCGTTGAGGCTAAGGTTTTCTCTGCAACTGCAAAAGAGAAGATCGAGGCAGCCGGCGGTGCTGTCGAGGTGATCTAAGTGTTTGAAACAATAAGAAACGCTTGGAAGCTCGCAGACCTCAGAAAGAAGCTTATCTACACAATGATAGTAGTTCTTCTTTACAGAGTCGGTACAGCGCTTCCCGTTCCCTTCCTGAATCCTGATATCACTGACAGCATGCTGTCAGCATCAGGCGGTTCCATTTTCCAGTACCTCAACATCCTTTCCGGTAACGCATTCTCTCAGGCGGCGCTGTTTGCTCTGGGAATCAGCCCTTACATCACAGCTTCAATCGTATTGCAGCTCCTTTGCGTTGCTATCAAGCGCCTCGAAGAGATCGCTAAGGACGGCGAGGAAGGTAAGAAGAAGATCAACTCTTACACCAGATGGCTGACCGTTGGTCTTGCGATCCTCACAGCTATCGGTTACTACAGACTTCTCTCTTACAACAAGATGATCGTTGAAACAGGTTTCTTCCCCGCGCTCGTAATCATCACTTGCTACGTTGCAGGTTCTGCCCTCGTTATGTGGCTCGCTGAGAAGATCAACGAGAACGGTATCGGAAACGGTATCTCAATCATCCTTTTCGCTAACATCATTTCCAGCCTTCCCGGTGCTGTTGAGACATTCATCAATATGGTGAGAGGTCAGTACACATACTATCCCGGCGGAGACACAACAGCTGATCCCGTTACCATGCACTTCGGTTGGGGTATTGCAGTAGCAGTACTTGCAGTAGTAATCGCAATTGCTATGGTTGCGTTCATCATCTGGATGACAAACAGCGAAAGAAAGCTTAAGGTTCAGTATGCTAAGAAGGTTGTAGGCAGAAAAATGTACGGCGGCCAGTCCTCTAACCTTCCTATCAAGGTTAACATGGTCGGCGTTATGCCTATCATCTTCGCTAACTCCATCATTACTATCCCTCAGACCATCGATATGTTCATCACAGGTGAACATAAGGTTTGGGACTGGATAATCAAGAATCTCTTCTCAACAACAAGTGTTGTATATGCGCTTCTTACCCTGGTAATGATCATCGGTTTTGCATACTTCTACATTGCAATCTCCTTCAATCCTGTTGAGGTTGCAAACAACATCAAGAATCAGGGTGGTTTCATCCCCGGTCACAGACCCGGTCGTCCCACTGCTGAATATATCTCTAAAGTACTCTCCAAGATCACATTCATCGGCGCTGTTCTCCTTTCCGTTGTAGCTGTATTCCCGCTTATCGTGAATATCATCTCCGGCGGCGCACTCTCCATGCTCGCATTCGGTGGTTCTTCCGTAATCATCGTTGTCGGTGTAGTTCTTGAAACTATCCGCGAGATCGAGGCTCAGATGACCATGAGACATTACAAGGGCTTCCTTGATTAATTAAAGGGGTATCTATGAGAAAGATCAATCTTATCCTGCTCGGCGCTCCCGGCGCGGGCAAGGGAACTCAGGCGGAGATCATTTCCGAAAAGTACGGGATCCCCGCAATTTCAACCGGTGCTATTATCCGTGAGGAGATCGCTTCCGGTTCAGAGCTCGGCAAGACTGTAAAGGCTTGCACAGAAAGCGGCGCGCTCGTTCCCGATGAAGTTGTAATCGGCATCATCAAGGGACGTCTTGCAAAGCCCGACTGCGTTAACGGCTTTATTCTTGACGGCTTCCCCCGCACTGTTCCTCAGGCAGAGGCACTCCGTGATCTCGGAGTTGAGATCACAGACGTCATCTCCATTGAGGTAGACGATGCGGACATCATGGACAGAATGTCCGGCAGACGTGTTTGCCAGGTTTGCGGTGCGACCTTCCACACGAAGTTCAAGCCCTCTCCTGCAGGTGAGAAGTGCCCCTGCGGTGCTGACCTCACTATCCGCAAGGATGACAAGCCAGAGACTGTTGCTAACCGTCTTAAGATCTACCACGAGCAGACAGAGCCTATCAAGGACTTCTACGCTCAGATGGGACTTCTCAAGATCGTTCATGGTCAGGAAAAGCTTGAGGACACAACAGCCCTCACAGCTGCTGCTCTCGAAGCGTAAAGACAACTGCTTAAAAGGCATACATTTGGTTTAGTCGAAATGATAAATATTAAAACACCCGAACAGATCAAAAAAATGCAGGTAGCGGGACGAATCACCGGTGAGGCGTTAGCCCTCGCCGGAGAAGCGGTCCGTGAAGGCATTACCACAAAACAGCTTGACGACAAGATCCGTGCTTACATCGAAAAGTGCGGTGCGCGTCCTTCCTTCCTTGGCTACGGCGGCTTTCCCGCTTCGGCTTGTATTTCGGTGAATAACGAGGTTATCCACGGTATTCCCGGAGGAAGGGTTCTTAAGGAAGGCGACATTGTCAAGATAGACGTAGGAGCATATAAGGACGGCTTCCATGGAGACAGTGCCAACACCTTCACGGTAGGTAAGGTTTCCGATGAAGCACAGAGACTTATAGACGTCACACGCGAGTCCTTCTACCGCGGAATTGAAGCTGCGGGACGTGAGGGCGCAAGAGTGGGTGACATCGGACACGCGATCCAGTCCTACGTAGAAGCTGCGGGATTTTCTGTAGTCAAGAAATACGTCGGACACGGCGTCGGACACGACCTTCATGAGGATCCGAACATTCCCAATTTCGGTACAGCCGGAAGAGGGGTAAGGCTTTGCCGCGGCATGGTATTCGCTGTGGAGCCTATGGTTAACGTTGGTTCATTTGAAGTGCTTGAGCGTCCTGACAAGTGGACGGTGGTGACGAAGGATGGAAGTCTGTCAGCTCATTACGAGCACACGGTGGCACTCACCGGAGACGGAGTTCTGCTTCTGACGAAGGTCTGATATGGTAAAGCTTGAAGACCGGTCCATAGTCGGTACGGTGGTCAGAAGCCGTGCGGGACGGGACAGAAAAAGAATATTTATCGTCATAGGTGTGACCGAAGCCGCGGAAGGCATGAGACTTATCGTGTCTGACGGCAGGCTGAGGAAACTCTCCTTTGAGAAGACGAAAAATCCCATTCACGTTGAGCCGATAGCTCATTTGAGTGAAGAGGAGATGCTTCTTCTTGAAGGGGCGGATGATGAGATGCTCCGAAGACTTGTCGCGAGATATGACAGGCCCGGAGAGACAGTATGTATGTAATTATTAAACGGAGATAGATTATGCCGAAAGATGATGTAATTGAATTTGAAGGTACCGTTGTTGAGGCTCTGCCCAATGCGACCTTCAAGGTAATGCTTCCCAATGAAATGATCGTTACCGGTCATATTTCCGGAAAGCTCAGAATGAACTATATTAAGATACTCCCCGGTGATAAGGTAAAGATCGAGGTTTCGATCTATGACCCCACCAAGGGTAGGATAACATGGCGTACCAAGGGTTAAGGATAAGTCCTTACCGAGGTTCAGATAGAGAAAGGTGGTAAATACTGTGAAAGTAAAACCTTCCGTTAAGAAAATCTGCGATAAGTGCAAGATCATCAAGCGTCACGGTAAAGTGATGGTAATTTGTGAGAATCCTAAGCACAAGCAGAGACAGGGCTAAGTTTCCCCTGTAAAACCTAAAGAGAGGTGAAAGAGAAAAATGGCTCGTATATCAGGTGTTGATATTCCCAATAACAAGCGTGTTGAGATCGCTCT
>CAYYRY010000182.1:0-4362 GCA_964474245.1 uncultured Ruminococcus sp.
AAGAGAAACATTTTTGAGAACGGGATTTGTCTCGTCATAGGAGAAGCTCAGATTGTCAAACGATATATCGCCTTTTATATCAAGATCAATACAATCAGGCTTGTCAACAAGTTCATTTTTTTCATCGAGAATATCGAATATCTTCACAAGGGAAGTACCTGTACGGGAAATTATGTTGGGAAGTCTTGATATCCATCTCAAGGGACCATAGATAATACCAACATAAGCGGAGAACTGTGCCATGTCACCAAAGGTCATTCTTCCATCGAGTATTTCGTTACCAACAAAAGCAAGAATGAAGAACTCACCGATACCAATAAAAAAGCTTATAACTGGCATTACGCTTCCCGCATAGCTTTCACTGCGGATGGATACTTCGCGTTCTTTATCGGTTATTTCTTTGTATCTTGAAATCTCCTTATTCTCCATTCCGAATGATTTAACAACTCGTATGCCTGAGAATGTATCGTGAAGAATTGAGCTTGCTTTCGAAGAGGTGATCCAGGAGAGCTTGAAGAATTTGTGAAGCGCCTGCATTACAAATCTGTTAGCTACGACGATAAAAGGCAGGGGACATAAGATCAGAAGGGCGAGTTTCCAGTCATAGATAAAGAGTATAGAACCGACAGTAATAAGAGTAACTCCCATTTGGACGATCTCACCAAGCTGATTGACGATAAATCCCTTTACCGTCTGTGTATCGGAATACACCCGGTTAATAAGCTCACCGGAAGTACGTGCATTGATACGTGCAATGGACAATGACTGTATTTTGTCAAAGGTTATCTGACGAAGCTTCTGAATTATCCCTGTTCCTGCATCAATCATGAACAGAGAACGCAGGGCAGATATTCCCATGTTGATAAGGTCAACTGCAAGCATGGACACAATTATTGACACAAATCCGATAATTGCAGGATTTCCTGCTTTTATATAATTATCAACGAGTATGGCATTAAGCTTGGGGGGGAGAAGGCTTACGGTAGCACCGATGAAATAGAGTACAATGGACAGTATAATGTACCATTTCCACGGTGCGGCGATCTCTAAAAGTCTCTTGACGTAAGATGTTTTTGGGGTACACTTCATGCAAGCCGTGCTTCCGGGAGGGAGAGGACGACCGCATTTGGGACATGCATTTCCGGTATGGTACGTTTTTACTTCGCCGTCATATTCGTTTTCCTGAAGCTTGACAAGATCGTTACAGGCCTCTTTGAATAACTGAGTCTGAGAGCCGCTTCCTCTGCATACAGAGTGTTCGCTTCCGTTTTTCAGTTTGCACTCAATAAATATACAACCAATACCGTTTGTAACGGCAAAAGATTCAATTTCTTCTAATCTGATTTCCTTGGCTATTTTGCCGTTTTCAATGGAATAGAGTACTTCGGAAGATGCAGCTACTATGCCGTTTTGAGATTTTCTGTTTTCGGAAATGCTGAGGTCATACGGAAAGATGACCTTGATCTGCGAGGGATCCTCAAAAATCCCGACATTTAGCGCAGAATCTACAATATCATTCAGCTTATACATTAAAAGTCAACCTTTCTTTATCAGAGATAAAGCTCAACAAGCTTACGGCTCTTCTTATCGAGTTTTTTAAGTCCCGGAAGAGAATATCTGTTACCGTCAATATCGGTGATAACGATATCTCCCAAACCGTCAAGTCTTATACTGCTGTGGGCATCCTTGATTGTAAATGTAACTTCCCCGTGCTCACCCTTCGTCTTCCAATAAGAAAATCCGAAACGGTCTTTTACAGAAATAATAGATAAAAGCTTACAAACGTAGTACTTTCTGTCAAGCTCGCTTATGATCATAGTCGTTACGTCTTCGGGGAAATCTTCAATATTGATAATGATTCCAAGCTCTTCAGATTCACTGTTAAGTACTGAAATAAAGCTGTAAGGTTTGTCATAAGGAAACATTCTGTGAAGGTTTACACGACTGTATAAAGCATCAGAATCAGCTTTTTTTGTCATTGAAAGGAAATCACCGTTCTTTTGGAAGGTGCAATTATCCGGTGTCAGATACATTATACCTGCAGCCTCTATCAGCTGTGATTCATTAAATTTTTCCATGGATATCTCCTGTTTGATCAAATTTAGATTGTTGCATCAGCCTTCTACGCCGACGTTCTTTAGGGCTGCGAGCTGAAGTGTATAAAGCTTATAATACTCGCCCATTGCGCGGATCAGTTCATCGTGAGTTCCGCTTTCGCAGATTTTGCCGTCTTTCAAAACTATAAGAGAATCAGCCATACGCAGTGTTGACAGACGATGGGCTATCATGATAGTAGTCTTGCCTTTGATAAGTATTTCAAGTGCATTCTGGATTTTTCGCTCTGTCTGAGTATCCATAGCGGCAGTAGCCTCATCGAGAATAAGAATGGAAGGATCACGGAGAAGAGCTCTGGCTATTGATATGCGCTGTCTCTCGCCGCCGGAAAGGTCTCGCTGACCAAAGCCTATCTTTGTTTCGTAAGCATCCGGAAGCTTAATGATAAAATCATGAGCGCCGGATATCTTAGCAGCACGTATAACGTCCTCGTATGTTGCATCGGGATTGGCATATTTGATGTTATCAAGAATCGTTCCGACGAAAAGGTACGTTTCCTGTGACACTATAGCTATATTATCTCTGATATTTTTGGTAGATATTTCCTTGAGTGGGATACCGTCGAGCCTGATTTCACCTCTGTTAACGTCGTACATCCTCATGAGAATATTTGCAAGGGTAGACTTGCCTGCACCGGTGTGACCGACGACGCCGAGGATCGTACCGCTTTTGATTTTGAAATTAATATCTTTGAGAACCATACGTGACTTGTCGTATCCGAAATCAACATTATTAAATTCAATATCACCGTCAAGTATGTCCTTGACAACCGGAGCTTCCGCTTCGACAACGTCACTTTCGGCATCCATTACCTCAACAAGACGGCTCATGGCATTAAGGCTGTCTGTAGCCTCATAAGTCATATGTACAAAGGATTGCATGGGGCTGTAGATCATTGCAGTGTACGCTGTGAATGTCATAAGCTCACCATATTCGAGATTACCGTGGATAACCATCCATCCGCCGAATCCAAGCACCAGTGAATTACTGATAAGCATAAGGATCTGAGTAATCGGGAAATTCAAAGTACTGAATCTTGAAGCGGTACGTTCTGCCATTGCAGATTTTGTGTTTGATTCCGAAAAACGCTTGGAACCGGACTTTTCCTTGGAAAATGCTTTTACAACACGCATACCTGAGAAGGTATCGCTTATAATTGCATTGAGCTTACGGGAATTCACAAATCTGAGATTATGATATTTTCCCATTGCAGTGAACAGGAATTTACTCATAAAGAAGATGAAGGGGACAGTAATAAGATAAAGCAATGTAAGATCGGCTTTAATGATAAACATGATGATCAACACGGCGATTATCTGAACTATGTTGACGAGATAATAGGGAATGCCGCCTGTGAAGAACCAGTAAATAGTTCTTGCATCATTATTTACCTGATTCATGAGGCCGCCGGTTTGCTTGTCAGTAAAATAACGCAGTGACAGACGCTCGATCGATGAAAATATCACACCCTTCAGGTCGTTTTGAAGATTAGCGGCAATTCGTGAGTTGACAAGGTTATTGAAGATGGTAACGAGAGTTGATAAAATCTTAGTACCTACTATAAGAGAAATGGCAAGTAAAATATGACCGTAAAAATCTCCTGTAGAGGTAAGAACCTGATCGTAATAAAAGCCTGAACTGAAATACGGAGTTACGATACCGAGGGCACCGGTAACGATAAGGATTGCAATAGTAGCGATAACCTGAAACTTATATTTTACGATAAAACTGAGCAGACGTTTAATTACCTTACCTTTTTCCATACAGTGGAGACATATACGTCTGTGAGGATCGGTAAATCTCTTACCGCACTTAGGGCAGTAAAGAGGTCCTTTGGGAGATTTTTTATCATGGTGAGGAGGTCCGCCCGGTCTGCCGTGACCGTGATGATGCCCGGGACCGTGCTCGTGGGAGTGATGCTCATCCTTGTTACTTTCACCGTCAATTTCACCGTTAAGAAAATCATTTGATTTCATCAGATCTTCTTTCATGGTATTCGTTGCACAAGCCAAAATCACCGATGAATCATCTTTACATACACCGATCAGAACAATACTTGATATCTGTTCTTCATACTTGAATGAATCAAATTCTTCCAGTGAATATTCGTTAAAAACTGTTTCAAGAAATTCTTCCTTGATTTTCTTTCGTCTGAATATGCTTTTCTTATCGTCTCCGATAAGTCCGAGACTTCCTGAAACGGTTTGCGCCGTCCAAAGTCGCCGCTTCGTAAATCCCTTTATCCGT
>CAYYRY010000183.1:0-4309 GCA_964474245.1 uncultured Ruminococcus sp.
ATGCTGAATTTTTCAAAAGCATTACAACTACGGATCTATATGAATTTCTTTACTATCTTGATGCTGACAGAAACTCCGGTAACCGAAATAAGGCTCGTAAGCTGTCGGCAATTAAGGTCTTTTTCAAATATCTCACTGTCAAAAAGCTATTGTTTGATGTAAATCCTGCGGTAAATATCGAAACACCCAAACTGAAAAAAGAACTTCCAAAGCACCTTTCCGTTGAAGAAAGCATTGAACTTCTTGAAGCTGTGTTAGCAGATGGAGCTTCGAAAAACCGTGACCGCGATTTTGCAATTCTCACCTTATTCCTGAACTGCGGTATGCGCTTGTCTGAGCTGACAGGTATCAATCTTGACGATATCGATACCTTACTGAGATCCCTCAGAGTTATGGGTAAAGGCTCAAAGGAGAGGATCGTATATCTTAACGAAGCCTGCAGGCAGGCACTCGGTACGTACCTTACAGTAAGGCAAAGCACGCAGACAAAGAAGGGGGAACGCGCTCTGTTTCTTTCCTCACGAGGTTCGAGGATCAGCGAAAAAACGGTTCAGTACATGGTAGGAAAGTATCTCGATGCGGCGGGGCTCGGTAATAAAGGGTATTCAGTACATAAGCTCCGTCACACTGCGGCTACTCTCATGTACCAATCCGGTGAGGTCGATATCAGGGTACTTAAGGATATTCTCGGTCACGAGCAGCTTAATACCACTCAGATATATACCCATGTGTCAGACAAGGGCATGGAGACTGCCATGAGCAAAAACCCCCTTTCCAACATCAGGATCGAGAAAAAACTCCCTTCGGGTGACGATAATTACGATGAGTAGTTGAAATTTAACTTCTTGTGTGATATGATTTGTAATGGTAGATTTTATATTGAGAAGATGTCTATATCAAATTTTCATGACGAGTAATTAATTCATCCATTACGAAATCCGGCTGTAAATAATTTTGAATTCATCGAAAAACGGAGGTTTTCATGAAAGAATATATTCTTAGGATCAATAACGAAGCTCAGCACTGGGAAAATGCTTCTCCCATAGGATCAGGTTCCCTTGGTGCCATGGTGTTTGGCGGTTCGGCGAGAGAAAGATTCGCACTCAATGAAGAGACCATATGGAACGGCGGAGAAATTGACACTCACATCCCTGATTATTATGACAAATATCTCCACATACGAAAGCTCTTCATGACTGAAGGTCCTGCCGCGGCAGAGAAGTGGGCATACGAAAACTTTAAGGATTATTTCTTTGAGGTCAAGTCTTACGAAACAGCAGGCGACCTCTGTATTGACGTACACAATGACTCAGAGATTGATTCATATGAGAGACTTCTCGATCTCAAGCGGGGTATACTTACGGTCAATTACGTGAGATACGGCAAGCCCTACACACGCGAAAGCTTTGCTTCTCACCCCGCACGTCTCGTTTGTACAAGACTAACCTGCGATCCGACTGAGGATATGAAGGTTTGTTTTAACAGAGATAACGTGATATCCCGAAAATATGATGTTGACGTACCGGGCGGCGTACTCCTCATGGATATGTATTGCACTACTGCTGACGGCGGACATAAATTCAGAGTTACCGTAAAGCTTCTCACAGACGGTGAGCTTCAGCAGAGATGGGATGACATTTGCATTTTCCGTGCTACATACGTTGAAGCGTATATTTCGGTGGTTACTGAATTCAGAGATCCCGAAATGGATACCATGAAGCATATTGCTCAGGTTGATTTGGGATTTGACGCACTTAAAGAAGAGCACGTTTCGGATTTCTCAGCTATAATGAGCAGAAGTGATATCGTATTTGAGGGGGAATCTGATGATTCTCTCAGCACAGGCAGGCGTCTGAGACGACTCAAGGAAGATGAAAATGCTGTAGATACCGGGCTGATTTCCCTTTATTATCAGTTTGGTAAGTACCTCCTTGTATCCTCAAGCCGAGAGGACACCTTTGCCGCAAATCTGCAGGGACTCTGGGCTGAAGGATATGCATCACCGTGGAACAGTGACTACCACACAAATATAAATCTTCAGATGAACTATTGGCCGGTGGAAAGCGCAAATATTTCCGAGTGCGCATACGGATTATTCAATTACATGAACGATACACTTCTTGAAGGCGGTCGCCGCGTTGCCCGTGAGAATTATCATGCAGGCGGAGCTGTAGTACATCACATTTCCGACATTTACGGCTTTGCAGCCGCAGGAGACGGTATCTGGGGTATGTGGCCTCTCGGCGGTGCGTGGCTCGCTCATCAGATGTGGGAGAGATATCTCTACTCGGGTGACAAGGATTTTCTTAAGAAGACTGCTTATGAATTTATCAGAGACAGTGCCGTTTTCTTCATGGATACCATGTTCGAAGGCCCTGACGGAGAGATGCTTTCAGGCCCGTCATCCTCTCCGGAAAACAGCTATCTTGTTGATGCAGACGGCAAGAAGGTATCTGTATTTCTTGCTATTTCTCCCACCATGGATATCCAGATAATCGGAGGCATTCTTGATATATACGCCGAAACCGAAGAAATACTTAATATCGATCCCGAACTTGGCAGAAAAGCCAAGTCTGTACGTGAAAAGATGCCTCCTCTGAGGATCGGTTCCTTTGGACAGATACAGGAATGGATCGAGGACTTCGAGGAATGGGAGCCGGGACACAGACATATTTCCCACAGCTTCGGTCTCTATCCTGCATCGCAGATAACGAGAAGCACGCCCGAATACTACACCGCTATGCGTAAGACCCTTGATCGACGTCTTGCTCACGGCGGCGGTCATACAGGTTGGAGTAAGGCGTGGCTCATCTGTCTGTTTGCCCGTCTCAGAGATGGCGCAGGTGCATACGATAACCTGCGAACACTTTTCACCAATTCAACCCTTTATAATCTCCTTGACAATCACCCTCCGTTCCAGATAGACGGTAACTTCGGCGGATGTGCTGCTATTGCCGAGATGGTTATGCAGAGTCACGAGGGCTTCATTTCGCTCCTTCCTGCTGTCAGCGAAGAGCTGAACTGCGGTTATTTTGAAAACCTTTGCGCACGAGGAGGATACACCGTTTCTGCAAAGTGGACAAACGGAAAAATTACTGAGGTCACAGTACTGCATGATACTGCAGAATGTGCTCTCATTGAGCTTCCGGAAGGTCAGGAAAATGCTAAGTTTACAGCCCCGTGCGGATGTGAATTCCTGTCCGACGGCTTGAAGCTTTCAGTTCCTTGCGGTAAGACTCTCACAATTAAATAACATAACGGAAAGGATTAAGACTAATGTTTAAGCTTGCTAATATTTTCAGTGACGGCGTAATTCTACAGCGAGACGTTCCCGTAAAGATATGGGGGGAAGCTGATTATCCCGTAACCGTGTCCATCGATATGCATACAGCAGTAGACTTTGCCCGTGACGGTAAATTCTCTCTTACGATCCCTGCACATAAGGCAGGCGGCCCGTACACTTTGTTTATAGAGTCCGAGGGTATAGTGAAGAAAGTCAGTGACGTTTATTTCGGTGACGTTTACCTTGCCGGCGGACAGTCTAATATGGAGCTTGATCTTCTTGATACCGAACAGCTTCTCGACGAAACTTCACAGATAGTCAGAATGTACTCCGTATCAGGTGACTCAGAAAACGGAAGAACCGAAAAGGGAAGAGATGAGTGGATACCTATCTCACAGGAGCTGGCACAGTATATTTCCGCTGCTCCTTCACATTTTGCCATTGAGATCGCCAATACGCAAAATATCCCCGTCGGTATAGTTGCTTGTTGCAGCGGAGGTTCGTCGATCAGAACATGGCTCTCACCCGAAACGGTAGCAAATGATCCCATATTCCGTCCTCACACGATATGGCATTATGAATCCTACTGGTTTGAGTTCAATACTTTCTCATATCTGTATACGCAAAAGCTTATTACTATTGCCCCATACACCGTAAAGGCTGTACTTTGGTATCAGGGTGAAAGCGACGTTGCAGATAATTCCGCATACTGTTATGCATACCTTTTCGAACTTCTGATGAAGGACTGGAGACTGTTATTCGAGTCACCGGATCTGCAGTTTATCTTTGCTCAGATATCATATTTTCCTCTGAGAAGACCCCATGAAATACCGCAGATAGTCCGTGAACAACAGCTCGCTCTTCATTTGTCGGAGAACGGTGCTACCATGATATCAACAGGCGACGTTGGTGACCACGATGACCTTCATCCGAAGGATAAAAAGACAGTTGGACACAGATTTGCATTGGCAGCAAGAAGTATATTCTATAACGAAGATATAATCTCACGTCCTCCGGTTTGCGTTG
>CAYYRY010000184.1:0-4245 GCA_964474245.1 uncultured Ruminococcus sp.
GGCGCAAGAAACCCCATGAACAGCTGGGACAGAAGCGACAGCTTCTATGGTGAGAATGGAAAATTTGTAATGGGTGAGGCTGACCTTGCCTTCGGAAAAAAGCTCGTTGCCGCAGGAGCAGACCACAGAAAGTTTATCAGACAGATATTCGTATCGGTGGACATTACAGCTCCCCTTTATTGGTGGAAGGAATTCGATACCTATAAGGTGGGTACCGTTGCAAATTCCTGCAGTACCATGCATAAGATCCACTCAAAGTCCTTTGACAGAGACGATTTCAGTCATGACAAAATGTCCGAGAAGGCGCTTCTTTGCCTTGACGGAATTATTGAGTGCCTTGAGGAGGCAAGAGTAAAGTTTGTGGAGACTAAGGATAAGTCCTACTGGCATGATATGATCCAGCTTCTGCCCTCAAGCTTTAACCAGATGCGTACCGTTACCATGAATTATGAAAACCTCATAAACATCTATAACGCAAGACATCTGCACAAGCTCAACGAGTGGCACAGGCTTTGTGATTGGATACTGTCTCTGCCCTACGCGGAGTATCTTATCGTTCCCGCCCTCAGAGATCACTGGGAGAACTAAGGCGGTTATGAGCAAAACTGCCTCTTATACAGCGGCTGAGCGCGGACGTATCGGACGTAATGCGGGAATAGTCGGAATTACTGCAAACGTTGTTCTGTTTATCCTCAAGGTGACTGTTGGTATCATGTCGTCAAGCGTTTCAGTTATTGCGGATGCGGTGAACAATCTTTCCGATGCCGGTTCGTCTGTCATAGTAATGGTAAGCTATATCCTGTCAGGCAAGCCTGCAGACAAGGAGCATCCCTACGGACACGCACGAATGGAGTACATTTCCACGTTCATAATCTCGCTTATCATTACGTTTCTCGGCTTTGAGCTTTTCAGAAGCTCTGTTGAAAGTGTATTTTCATCCGAAGGAACTGCGGAGTTTGAGACGTTTTCCATCGTAATTATGGCTGTGTCCATGGTTATTAAGCTTCTTCTCGCCATGTTCTTCAGAAGACTTGGAAAGAAGATCGACTCGGCATCTCTTTCAGCATCTGCCGTTGACAGCCTCGGAGACGTTGCGGCTACTGCTGCGGTCATTGCCGGTATGTTTTTGTCGAAATACACGGGAAGTGCCACTGACGGCGTTCTCGGATGTATAATTGCCATTTATATTTTCATTATGGGTATCAAGCTCATCAAGGAGTCAGCTGATACACTTCTCGGCAGTGCACCTGATGCTGATACCGTAAGCAGAGTGGTGAAAAAATTGGAGTCCTATGACGGTATACTCGGTATACACGACCTTATGATGCACAATTACGGAGAGGGAAGATTCTTTGCATCAGTTCACGCAGAGGTAGATGCCGCAGAGGATATTATGCACAGTCACGATATGATCGATAATATTGAGAGGGATTTCCTCAGTGAGTTCGGACTTCATATGGTCATCCACCTTGACCCGGTATGTATCGGAGACGAGAGGGTGGATTCTCTAAGGATACTGGTGCTTGAGCTGCTGTCGGTAATCTCTGAGGAATACCGACAGCCGGTTTCCATGCACGACTTCAGAGTGGTGTTCGGTATTACCCATACCAACCTGATCTTCGACGTAGTGGTGCCTTACGGCTTCCCGCTGAATGAAAAGGAGCTTGAAGAAAGAATTAAAGAGGCTGTCAGAGGATTTGAAGGCAACTGCTTTGCAGTAGTTACCGTAGAGCATGATTTCACAGCTACCTTTGATTGATCCTTCGGGAGCAGTAAGCATAAAACTCCACGGAGAATATCTCACGTGGAGTTATAGACCATAATGTGAAAGTCGTCCTTGATATTCGGAATTCAGATCAGTATTTGAGCATATATCCTTTTCCGCGGACATTGACTATGGCGCCGTCACCCATGACAGCACTGAGCTTTCGTCTCAGATAGCTGACGTATACGTCAGGGGCGTTGGTACCGTCGGTGCTTGACCAGATAAGGCTTCTCATCTTTTCACGGGAAACCGGAGTGCCTCGTGAGGTTAACAGAAGCTCGAAAAGCTCCGCCTCCTTTGGACTGAGACTTACACTTGTACCGTCGCCGTAAACTGTCAGATTGGCTTTGCTGTATCGGAATGGCTCTGACGTATCGGAACCTTTCCCCTTCGGCATGAGGCTTGTCAGGCGAAGTTCAAGCTCGGGAACGGATATGGGAAGCTTTATGTATATGTATGAGCTGCCGTATTCATCAGATAAGCGACGGTGTTTTTCGGAGGACGTATATGTGTCACTTTCATATACGACTATCACGTATGGACAGCGGTGGGACATTTCGGAGTTTTCGGACAATATACACAAAAGTCCTGACAGCTCCGGACGTCTTGAAACCAAGGCGTCAAGCATTTCGTCAATGACACTGTTTCCCGTGTTGATATATGTTTCCATGATCAAGTATCCTTTCCGAAGCATTTTTTTTTAGTATACCATACCTCCGCATTCGGTGTCAAGCGGAATGATATTTCTGCTTTTCACATAGAATCCTTACAGGATAATAAGCGGGGGTTGATATGTGAAAAGAGGATTATTCGTAATACCGGCGGTCACTTTGTTAATATTCGTCAACGGAGCAACGGATGCCCCGAATTCTGTGGCAGGGGCTGTTTCCTCCGGTGCACTGAAATTCAAAAGTGCCTGCGCACTATGTGCAGTTTTTAATTTTATAGGTATCGTCCTGTCCGGTGCTTTTTTCCCGTTTGTGACGGAGACCATGTCGGCTATTACCCATCATGGTGGTGCGGGAAGTGCCGCCGCAATTATATCGGTGGTGATCTTCTCATCTGCAGCATGGATTTTCGGTATACCCACCAGCGAAAGTCACGGACTCATAGCCGCCCTTGGCGGAGTTGCTCTTTATTATACGGGCAGTGCAGGGGGCGAATTTTTTGATATTACATTGAAAAGTGTATTGTCATGCGTTGCGGGATTTTTGGCAGGTGCCGTTATGCTGTTCGTGCTGAAGTTTGCGCTTCCAAATTGCAGACATATCGGGAGAAAATGGGGAAGAACTATTTCCGTATTCAGTGCCTCATCAATGTCATTCTGCCACGGAATGCAGGATGGCCAGAAATTCATCGCACTGCTTCCTTCGGGTGACGGAGATCGGGCGACAGCCGGGATCTGCGTGATATGTGCCACTGTTATGGCGGCAGGCTGCTTTTGCTGCGGAAAGCGGATAATAAATAAACTCGGCTGTTCTCTTGCGGGAGAATTTGATGAGCTTGGAAGTGCCGCGTCAGACGTATCATCGCTGATATGTACGGCTGTATCCTCACTTTTAGGTATTCCCGTAAGCACTACGTATATGAAGACCTGCAGTATGCTTGGAGCCGCTGTGGCGGAGGGAAGACGGGTCGATTCAAGAACCTTATCAGAGCTTGTTTTGACTTGGATTTTGACGTATCCCGTATGTATGCTGCTTTCGTATCTGGCGTGCGGTTTAATAGAAATATTTATTTAAGAAAGGGGAGATCTTTACGGATAATATTGCTTCAACGTGCTTTTTCACAGGTCATCGGACTATTCCGAAGTCGGATATGACACCTCTCGTTGATAATCTTGACAGAGAAATCGCAAAGCTGGCGGATACAGGGCTCAGAAGATTCGTTTGCGGCGGCGCCGTTGGATTTGATACTGTTGCCGCCTGCCGTGTTATCGTTGCTAAAAAGAAGTTTCCCGATATTGAGCTGATTCTGGTGCTCCCGTGCAGAAATCAGACCGAGCGATGGAAGAGTACGTATGACATCTCCCTTTATCAGCGTATCAAGGGTATGGCGTCGGAGGTCATTTACGCAACGGAGACATATGAGAAAGGCTGTATGCATCTGAGAAACCGTATGATGGCAGATATGTCGAGCTATTGTATTACTTATTACAACAATTCGCAGTCAGGCGGCACAGCTTATACGGTAAGATATGCAATAGAAAAGGGTAAAACCGTTATAAATTTGCATGATATTATAAAAAATCACAAGTAGACACTAAAAACTGCAAAAAGTCAAAGAATGTTCATAATTTTGTTATATACTATATAAGATGGGGAAATATGATTCCCACAAAGGAAAAGCAAACAAATTCTTATGAAAAGGAAATATAATATGGCACTTAAAGAAATTAACGGCGCAAAAAAGAACAGACCCGTTCTTACCATCGTTATGGACGGCGTAGGTATCGCTCCCGCAGGAGAAGCTAATGCAGT
>CAYYRY010000185.1:0-3330 GCA_964474245.1 uncultured Ruminococcus sp.
AGAAGAAAAGCAATCGTCAATTTGCTTCTGTCGTCAAATGAAGCAATATCCGGCACGACACTTTCCGAAAGATTCGGCGTATCCCGACAGATTATTGTCCAGGACATAACCGTGCTGAAAGGTTCAGGATATGAGATCCTTTCTACCCATAGCGGTTACGTTATGCAACAGTCGCCGTTGAAGGAACGTGTATTTAAGCTCTATCATACTACCGGACAAACTGAGGATGAGTTGAACCTGATCGTTGATCTCGGCGGTACGGTAGTAGATGTATTTGTTTGGCATAAGGTTTACGGCAAGCTGGCAGCGGCATTGAACATCTTCTCATCCCTTCATGTCAAGCAGTTTATAGAGGGTGTCAGAACCGGAAAATCTACTGAGCTGATGAACATTACCGGCGGTTATCATTATCACACTGTTCGTGCGGATTCCGATAAAATATTGGATCAAATTGAAAAGGCACTTAACGATCGCGGATACATTGCTCCGGGAATATAAATAATAAAATTAAAATGGAAGAAGGAACAGAAATAATCTGTACCTTCTTCCATTTATTATCATGTTTTACGTATTGCGTAAAATTCAACCCTGCCCATCAGTTCGCTCTTGTTTGCAAATCTTTCGTATGAACGGATATACTACGAATACACTCATCTGCCTTTTACCGACTTAATAATGCTACCGTTTCGACGGTAAAGCTGTATTCCGACTCAGCCTTCATGCCGAAAGCTTCCCATACACCGTCGGGATCGTCATCATTCATACGATACTCTACAAACAAGATCTTTGCCGTGCCGTGCTTCATACCCACGGTAGTCCACTCTCTGCGGATGCCGCCGTGGGGTGGGATATTCAAGTCGTACATAATGCAAACGTCTTTTTCGTTTTCCTCTATGCCGCATAGTTTTTCACAGTTAATATAGTAGCTTCTCCAAGCCATAAGAATCCCCTTTCTGCCGCTATTACGGCAATAAAATAATATAATGAAACAAATGCGGTCTGCGAAGCAGAGAAAAATCCTTACGTTAGATTTTTTTCAGCATTTGTTTACGCGTAAAAAAGCATTACTCTGCTCAAAGTGCTCTGAACTTTCACGCTGATCTGCTTATTAGTTCTTTCTTTGAAAAAAAGTCAGCTATTTTACGCTAAACTTTTTTACGGGATCATCAAATTCTTCACCGTCACCGGTGATCACCTTCATATTTCCAACAAAGTTATCGCCCACTACAAAGCCGATCTTCTGATCTTCAAATGCACCGAATTCAAGCTCCTTTGCATAGTCGTATCCATACATAACACCGTCGATCCAAACGCATTCGTCAAGGCCACTCCATTTTCCCTCGTAATAGAAATTACGAACACCTACACCGTGAGGCTTTCCATCCTTAACTTCACCTTCGTACACTGTCTTGTAGGACGGTTGCTCGTCAATTACGGTTTCAGAAGTCCCGATGTTTCTGTAGCCCGGGAAACCGAAGGTGATGAAAAAAATCTCAAGTGCTCTCCTGGCATCTATTGTGCTGAGCCCATCTGACATAAGAAGTCCATGTGCCTTGACTGCGTATTCCTTGAAATTGTAGGCATCGTTTATCATTTCCACAAGCGTTTCTCTTGCGATGCCGTATAACAGCGTCTCAAAAAGCTCTGCTTCACGGTCGCCGCCTGTGAGCTGCGACAGCTTACCACGGCTTTTCGTTTTGTCAAACATATTCTCAAATCCACTCTCACCACGGCAAAGCTCTCTGATTGCGTTAATAATATCCATGATAGTATCCTCACTTCCTATTGGTTAATAGTATTTCTTCTTTAAAATTTTCTTCTGCGGTTGGTCATCTAATCTGCCGCAAACAGAATTTGCCGTCTTTGGGCATCTCTTAAACGATGCTCAATGCCTTTTCGTAAAGTTTGATATACTTTTTGAGTTCAATGATCAGATCGTCAAGCGGTACTACTGCCAAACAAGGCATCAAAATCATCATTTGCAGCAGCCGTTTTTTTATTTGTCGTTGTCTTTGTTTCGGATTTCGCAGTGGTTTTGATCTTCGCCGGAGGAGTAGCTTTTGGAGCCGAACCTGCACCGAAAATGGCATTAAAAGCATCGTCTGTAGTGGCAGCAGTTTTATTTGATGCAGTTTTCTTTGCGGGGGCAGAGCAGTCTTCGATTATCAAGCCGGGGACAGGCACGGTGTTACCCAGTTCGTCCAACTGCTTCTTAAGATCGAGGGCTTTGGCTTCGTCAATTCCTATAGCTATGGTTACCGGTGTTTTATCTACCATACCTTTAGCTGCAGCGAGTCCAAGTCCCAGCACCGAGCATAATACCTTCGTTGTTTTTAAGGGTTGGCTATCGACCTTTTCTAAAATAACATCGTATTTAGGCTTGGCTTCCATTGCTTGTTACCTCCGGTTGTTTCGTTATGAGTTTAAGTGCCTCTTGCGTATTAACATTCTTTCATGCTGATTATCGCATATTTTTCGTAGGATCTGGTCGCTTTGTAAGCGACATTTTTATCTGAAGTTTCGCATCGCTGTTATCATTCAGCTTTACGAACCGAATCTTCTCTGTATATACTCATAACATCGCCAATATCACAGTCTAACGCTTCACAGATACGGATCATAACATCCATAGAAACTTTTTTGTCTCTGCGAAGACTCGTCATTGTACCCGGTGACACGTCAGCTGCACGTCTGAGATCTGCCTTACTCATTTTCTTATCTACAAGAACTTTCCATAGCTTATTATAGCTTACAGTCATTGCCATTGGTATCTCCTTAATCAGTTTGGTATGCTTGATAGTCGTCGAAAATTACCGCAGATTTTCGCCTGTTGAGGCATGAATAGTACTCTGCACATATATTGTAACATATACTTTACATATACTTTTCGGGATTACAATATGGAATGGCAAAGTTTTGATAAACAATCGCAAGATGTTAATACAGTCGGTCAAGTTTTTGTTGCTTCGACAGGCAAAAAAACTTTGTTTTATCCATTGAATATCAAGCTTAAAAAACTCGCATAATATGATTAATGAGACGGCAGACAGATGAATGTAAGAGCAAAGGAACGGTAGTAAAAAGATGGAAGACGTAATAATTATCGGGGCAGGACCTGCAGGTATGACCGCCGCCATATATGCTCATGCGGCAGGACTTTCGGTAACGCTTATTGAACGTGGAATGTACGGCGGACAGATGGCGGTCAGCTCAGTGATAGAAAATTATCCCGGAGTCGGCAGAACTACCGGGTATGAGATTTCCGACATGATGTACAGGCAAGTGGACGAGTGCGGTATTTCACTGAACGCCGATACCGTCAGGAGGATC
>CAYYRY010000185.1:3340-4205 GCA_964474245.1 uncultured Ruminococcus sp.
TAAAAAGAAGAGAAGCGGGATGTGAGGGAGAAAGAGAGTTCGTTGGACGCGGTGTGTCATACTGTGCCGTATGTGACGGCGCCTTTTTCAGGGGAGCAGACGTATGTGTTATCGGAGGCGGCAACTCTGCACTTGAGGAGGCACTCTATCTGTCATCGGTTTGCAGAAAGGTGTACGTCATACACAGACGTGACCGTTTTTTAGGGGATGAAAAATACGTCAAGGCGTTAGCAGACAGAGAAAACGTCATAACGCGTATGTCATGTACGGTGGAGAGCATAGGAGGATCTACACAGGTCAGCTTTGTAAAGGTTCGAGATGAGATAATGGAAAGGTGTGAGACCATTGAGGTGTCCGGAGTTTTCGTTGCCGTGGGACTTGTTCCCGATAACACACGATTTGCCGATATTCTGACACTTACTGAGGACGGGTATATTCTGTCGGATGAAAACTGCAGAACAACTGCGGATGGTATATTCGTATGCGGAGACACCAGAAACAAAAAACTCCGTCAGATCACAACTGCTGTGGCAGACGGAGCTATGGCGGCATCCCTTGCGTCCGAATACGTACGTATGCAGGAGAGCAGGCATCATTCGTGTCGGTAAGCTTGTCAGGCATATTCCTTATTCAGCGGAAACGGCAATCGAGATTTTCAAACTAACGTCACCTGCGGTCAGACGGGGATCTGGCAGACGTAAAAAAGACTTGAGAAACAGCTTACAGGAGAAGCATTCTCAAGTCTTTTTGTAATTGATCAGTTTGAGTCAGCGGGGAAGACAACACCGTTCTGACTTCTTACGGTATCGATCAGCTCCATTTCCCATGCTGAGTAATTGCTGTGACGATTTACACTTTCACCGTT
>CAYYRY010000186.1:0-4179 GCA_964474245.1 uncultured Ruminococcus sp.
ACGCCTCAGCGATTGCGCTTACGGGACAAACGTCTGCACATGCGCCGCAAGAAATGCACTCGTCAGCATTGATCTCGTACTTGCCGTCAGCTTCAGAAATGCACTCTACAGGGCACTGACCAGCACAAGCACCACAAGCAAGGCACTCATCAGAAATCTTGAAAGCCATTTTATTTACCTCCGTAATATTTTTTCTTTATTGTATCACATATTAGTGAAAAAATAAAGTGTTTTTTTAAAGTTTATTGATTTTCTTTTTTTGGAATAACCTTCACGTCGTCTCTGTCGTATACTCTTACTGTCTCTCCGCGCTCTTCAACAAATTTGACCTTAAGAAGACCTGTAAGAACATTGGCGTCGGCAACAACACCTACACCGTCCTTTGTTGAGACCTTACTGCCGATTTTTGGTGTACGTGCGATCTCGCGTTCATAAGTCTCGTGCTCGTAACGGAGACAGCACATGAGTCTGCCGCAGGCACCGGATATCTTCGTTGAGTTAAGAGAGAGGTTCTGTTCTTTAGCCATTTTGATGGACACCTGAACAAAATCGGTGAGGAATGAAGCGCAGCAGAAGGGTCTTCCGCAGATACCGATACCACCAAGCATCTTTGCCTCATCTCTTATACCGATCTGACGAAGCTCGATACGGGTCTTGAATACAGCCGCAAGATCCTTTACCAGTTCACGGAAATCGACTCTTGACTCGGCGGTAAAGTAGAACATAAGCTTTGTGTTATCAAATGTATATTCTGCTTCAATAAGCTTCATGTCAAGACCATGCTCTTCGATCTTTTTACGGCATATCTCCATTGCAGATATCTCAAGCTCGCAGTTTCTTTCATACTGCTCACGATCCTTCTTATCTGCTATCCTGATCACGCGACGAAGCGGCTGAACAATATTTTTGGCTGAGAGTGTATGGTTTCCTTCAGAAACAAAACCGTACTCAAGACCTCTTGCGGTCTCTACCACAACAGATTCTCCTGCGGTAATATCAAGTGAACCGGGATCAAAATAATAAACTTTGCCGGCTTCTTTAAATTTTACACCAACTATAACAACAGTGTCGTTTTCACAAGGCTCTGTGATCTCATCGGTAGTATTCTTTTTCTTATCGTTCATTTATTTATCCTTTCTGAATGTGAGGCAATTACCCATTATCTGCGGTAACGGGCGATCTTCAGTGCAAGATCACACAGTATATTCTTGGGTGACACATTTGATTCAAGTCTAATTACAGCGGTATAAAGATGATCATGGATAGTAATAAGCTTTCTGAGGGGTGTTTCAGACGACAGTTTTTGCGCTTCTTCAATTGAAGTATAAAACGTCAACCCGGGAGACATGGATTTCTTGACCGCAATCATATCACGAACAGCACACATAATCATAATTAAGATCTCTTTGACTTCAGCACCTGCCCTGCTCCTTTGCGACATTACTGCCGAAAGAAGCTCAGATGACCTACCGCGGCAAAGATACGGTATTATATTCAATGCTTCAATACGGAGCTGTAAAGCTTCGGAATCTGTGCTGCTGTCGAGGAGGATACCAAGAGCTTTACCAATCGTTCCGCCTGCCATAGCTACAGCATCGTCAAGTTTTTGCGGATTACGTCTGATAACATCACTGACTGAATCATTCTGAGAGAGATATGATCTGATTTCATCCTGTAAAAAGCTTTGACACCTGACAGTCTGAGCACGGCTTCGCACAGTTTCCAAAAGCTTTGATGAGTCTTCTGTCAGCAGGAGGAACACAACGAAGCTTGGCGGTTCCTCAAGAGTCAGCAAAAGTGCATTCTGTGCCGCTTCAGTCATTTTGTCAGCTTCTTCAATAATATAGGTTCTGTAATCTGAGTCATTCGGTGTGACAAATATACCCTCTCTTATACCTCTTATGACATCAACGCCAAGAGTCGCCTTGTCACCGCGGTTAACGTATACAACGTCACCGGATATGCCTTTAGTGATTTTTTTGCAGTTTGAACATACACCGCATGGGAGAGGATGGTCTTGAGAGTTCCTGTTTTCGCAAGACAGTGCGGATGCAATAAGGGCGGCGGCTGTATGTTTACCGCTTCCTTCAGAGCCCTCAATGATATATGCATGAGAATTGATGCCCTTGGCTATATCTTCACCAATATATTCTTTTATATATGGGTTACCGATTAATGTCGGAAAGATCCGCTTCATATTTATCTCCCATTCAGCCTGAGGCTGCAAAAAATAGTACATATTTTGTCTGAAATGTTACGGATATTATGCCATATCTCGAAAAACAAAGTAATTATAACACGAATTTGTGAATTAAACAACACCCAAAGTGATAATAATTCCGTAATATTGCGAGGGAGTCAAAAATTATTACTGTTCTTCCGATTCATGTAAAAACTGGCTTTCGTAAAGGGTGCTGTAGAAGCCACCTCTTTCAATCAGTTCACGGTGACTACCTGTTTCTATGATATGTCCGTCTTTCATTACGATTATAACGTCGGCATTACGTACTGTTGTAAGACGGTGTGCAACTACAAAGCTCGTTCTGTCATGTGTCAGCTTATCAAACGCCGCTTGTATTTTTCCCTCAGTTCTGATATCAATGGAAGACGTTGCTTCATCAAGAATTAAAACGGGTGGCAAACAAAGCATAACACGGGCAATTGATATTAGCTGCCTCTGACCTTCGGACAGTTTTACTCCGCCGTCACCGATAACGGTATCATACCCGTTTGGCAGACGTTTGATGAAGGAGTGTGCATGTACAGCTTTGGCAGCAGTTATAATTTCATCCAAAACGGCCTCGGGCTTACCGAGAGAAATATTTTCTTTAACCGTCGCATTTTTTATCCAGGTCTCCTGAAGTACCATGCCGTAATTACGTCTAAGTTCTGTTCTTGAGACAGATCTTATATCCACTCCGTCAAGCTTGATCGATCCTTTTTTAACGTCATAGAAGCGCATCAGCAGATTGATGAGTGTAGTCTTTCCGCAGCCGGTAGGTCCGACGATGGCTACCATCTGACCGGGGTTTACTAAAAGATTGAAATTTTGAATGAGAGGTCTTTCCTCGTTATAGGAGAAATCAACGTTTGTTATTTCTACTTTTCCCTTAACGGGAGATTTCAAAACACCTGTGTCATCTCTATTATCTTCTGACGGAGTATCAAGCAGCTCAAAAATGCGTCCGGCACAGGCAAGTGCATTCTGAAATTCGGCAATTATGCCGGAAATCTCATTAAACGGCTTGGTATACTGATTGACATATCCGAGAATACACGTGAAAACACCTACGGAAATATTTCCGTTCATGGCTGAGATCGCACCGACAAGAACTACGAAGGCATAGATCACGCTATTGAAGAATCTCGTTGATGGGTTGACCAGTGAGGAATAGAATATCGCACCGACGGAAACCTTTGTAAGCTTGTCGTTGGCTTTGTCGAATTTAGATATCATTCTGTCTTCAACACCGAAAGCCTTTACAGTTTTCTCTTCGGAGATGACCTCTTCTACAATGGATGTCTGCTCTTCCCTTGCCTGAGCCTGCTCACGGAAGAGCTTGAAGGTACGTGTTGCAATAAACTTTGAGATCAGGATGGAACCGGGAGTAAGGACAACCACTATAAGGGCTATTTTATAATCAAGCACCAGCATGAAAACAAGAGTACCGACAATGGTAAGAATACCCGTAAAGAGCTGTGTGATACCCATCAGAAGACCGTCTGAAAAGACGTCAACGTCGGAAATGATCTTACTGACCGTTGCACCGTGGGAGTTGCGGTCGATATAAGATACGGGAAGCTTTTGAAGCTTGTTGAACGAATCAATCCGCAAAACCCTGACTACGTTAAACGTAAGCCTGTTATTAACGATACCGATGATCCATTGGGAAACAGCGGCAATGAAAATCAGCACAGCCATTCTTGAAAGAAGCTTTGCGACAAGTGGGAAATTTACGTTACCTACACTCACGATACAGTCTATAGCATCACCAATCATCAAAGGGATATATATAGACAGAGCAACGGATACAAGCGAGAGGATCAGGGAGAAAATTACAAGATGGGAATGCGGCTTTATATACTTGAGTACCCTTTTGAGAGTGCCGTTATTATTTTTCATTATATTAATCTCCATTCTGCCGCTAAAGCGTCAGCACAAATAGGAATGAAAGCCGG
>CAYYRY010000187.1:0-4165 GCA_964474245.1 uncultured Ruminococcus sp.
ATATTGAAGCACTCAATAAGGAACGTATCCTTCTTGAAGGTAATATTCCCAGCCCTATTAAGCCTCCGTCAGGCTGTAAGTTCCATACCCGTTGCTACATGGCTTGCGATAAATGTTCCCGTGTTCCTCCTCCGCTTACAGAGGTTGAACCCGGTCATTATGTAGCTTGTCACTTCGCAGAAAAGAAGATCGATGAGAACGGCAACTACCTCTTCAAGCTTCCCAAGATGGAGAAGAGATCAAACAGAGGTACGGCTGAATAATTCTTAGGAGTTTCCGTATGCTTTGGTGGAAAAAACTGAAGAAGTCCACTCCCGAAAGCGAAAAGGAATTTGATGAACGTATGAAAGAAGCAGGCGTAACGTGGAAGGATAAGCTTGCCATGATAATCGCCGCATTCATTACGCTCTTCCTTCCGGCCGCACTTATCCTTATAGGACTTGTGGTATTCGTTATGTGGATGTTCGGTGCTTTATAAAAATCAAAGATCCCTCATATCAGGTGGATTTAACCACCGGCATGAGGGATCTTTTAACTTCGCGAGAAATTTCGGCAGATGTCTTTAAAAGACTGTAATAAGGAGGAGACTGTTGCCTGAAACTGTTCTAAAGGCATGAATAATGAGTATAGTTATGTTGGTTATACAGTGCACTTCAGTTATACTACCGAAGTATTTTTATTTGCTGCTTAGTATTTCAGCTATAACACCGGCAACCTCCTTTGGCTTGATGCCAAGGGAAACTGAAAATTCATCAGTGATGACTCTTTCGGCTTCAGCAAGTGCGCGCTCATCTGCAGCGTGAAGATGCTTGCCTATAAGGTCAAGCTCGACTTTCCTGTTTTTGATCGTTTTAATAAGTGATATAATATCACGTCTGTCCTTGGAAGACAAAACTACTGCGAAGGCTTCCGCACGGGCTTTGTCGTTATCCACCCACGTAACTGACGAGGGCGAATTATCGATCAGCGCAAAAACCTCATCCTTTGACAAAATATGCTGCATTTTTGAGGTCAGCATCTCATTTTTCGTAGGTACGAAATACGTTGAATCCTTTATGTTCAGCGGAGTAAGCACGTAGTATTCCATGAGCTCTCCGCAAAAATCACGGGTAATGATATCCGTGATTTTGCATATGCCGTTGAGTCCGTACTTTACAAGCTCGTTTTTTTCAAACATCATTGATCTTTCCTCCGAATATCACGTGATAAAAATAACGTGCAGCTGCAACCGGACTTACGTTCAGCAAACAAACTACACGTTACGAAATAATTATACCATATTTTCAAGAGAAAAGTCAAGTCTTGAAACGGTGAAAAATCTTAGTTAAGCCTTGCAGTAAGCATCGCCTTCAGGCGTCAAATACCGACTCCACCACCTTTGCTGAGGACAAGGGAGAATATCGCCATGAGCTGATGTGACGGACTTTTTCGGCATCAATATAATACTTCATCCGTTGCTCACACGTACCCTTGACGTTGTCAATGATGACGAGCTTGATCTTCATTCGCTCGGGAATGATGTTCTTTATGTAAACAGCACAAACGTCACCGATCTCAACCCCCTCACGATATTCCGCAAGTCCCGCAAGATTTGGAGCAAGCTCAACGAATATACCGTAATTCTCAATGGATCTTACAACACCGGTTACAGTTTGAGAAATGCTGAAATCAGCGGCATTTTCTTCCCACGTGCCGAGAAGCTCCCGACAGCTCATGTAAATGCGCCCGGTATCACCGTCAATGCTGCGGACAACACAGTATATCCTGTCGCCGCATCTGAATCTGTCACGGGGATGGGATATACGGGAGACCGAGATTGTATCCACGGTTAAAAGAGATACAATGCCGCATCCGATATCAACGAAGGCACCGAATGGCTCAAGATGTGTGACAGTCGCAGGTATCACGTCACCCGGACGAAGGAGTGAAATATATTCTTTGGCACATTCTCTTTGAGCATCCCTTCTCGACAGTATAATCAGAGGCTCACCGTCATCGCCTTCGATGATGTCTTTCACTTTAAATGAGGCGCTTTTGCCGACCCTTGTTATGATGGCAATATCCTTGACTGCCTCGCCATCCCTTGACAGTACGACCTCATCCCTCGGAATGATACCCTTGAAATTGCCTACGTTTACGGTAAGGTCCATAGTACCGCTGTCGCATTTTGTAACCGTCCCCTCCAGTATTACACCTAAGCTTTTTGCCCGTTCTATCCGTCGGATATCAGAGGTGAAGTACAAGTTTTCCTCTCTGCCTTGAATATATCCCTCCGGCATATACATATGATCCGTCATTTTAGAAACCATTCCTCATCAGCGGCAGGTGCCGCATTCCTCTCTTTCTGTACGACTGGTTAATAATATGAATGAGACACGACAGGTATTCCGTATATGACGAAAATTATCTTCAAATATGCCAATAAATTTTCCCGAATATTTTGACAAGCGGCAATATTTATGGTACAATATATATCAGTATATTTTACATTGTCATCGAAAGGATACTGCAAATGAAAAAACTCGGATTCGGCCTTATGCGCCTTCCCGTGACTGACACAAACAACAACGGCTCAATTGACGAAAATGCTGTTCTCGAAATGATGCGTGAGTTCATTGATAATGGATTTACTTATTTTGATACAGCATATATGTATCACAGATATAACAGCGAGAATATGGTCGGCAGAACACTGGTTAAAAACTTCCCCCGTGATGCCTATACTCTTGCCGATAAGCTTCCCGTCAGGTTCCTTAAGGAAGAGTCGGATATGTCCCGCATCTTTGAAGAACAGCTTCAGAAGTGCTGCGTTGACTATTTCGATTACTATATGCTCCACGACATAAACGGTTCAAACTATGAGCAGACGGCTCAGAGGCTCGGTGCATTTGAGTTTATTTCCAAGCTCAAGGAGGAGGGGAGAGTACGTGAGATCGGCTTCTCCTTCCATGACGGTGCGGAGCTTCTCGAAAAGATACTCACTGACCATCCCGAGGTGGATTTCGTTCAGCTTCAGATCAACTATCTTGACTGGGATGACGAGGGTATCCAGTCACGCCTTTGCTATGAGTGTGCAGTCAAGCACGGTAAGAAGGTCATCGTAATGGAGCCTGTTAAGGGCGGTACTCTTGCAACAGTTCCCGCGGCGGCAGAGATGATATTCAAAAATTATGCTCCCGACGCATCCATTGCATCATGGGCTATCAAGTTTGCGGCTAGCCTTCCCGAGGTTATGGTAGTGCTCAGCGGAATGTCAAATATGGAACAGATCAGCGACAATATGGGATATATGAAAGACTTCACACCTCTCACCGAGGAGGAGCGCGGCGTGATAGACAACGCACTCAAGGTGATAAAGGGCGCTGTTGATATTCCCTGTACTGCTTGCGGCTACTGCGTTGAGGGATGTCCTCAGAAGATAGCGATCCCCAAGTATTTTACCCTTTACAATACTGAAAAGCTCCTCGGTTACCGTGACTTCTCTCCTCAGGAGGAGTATTACTTCAATACTGCGGAAACCTGCGGCAAGGCATCCGAATGTATCGAATGCGGACTTTGCGAGGAGGCTTGTCCTCAGCATCTCACGATCCGTGACTATCTGAAAAAAGTTGCAAAGCATTTTGAAAAGGAATAATTAAGAGGTATCTGGCTTATGAAACATATAGCAATAATAGGCTTCGGTATCGTCGGCGGCGGTCTGCCCGATGTTATTGACTCCTGCCGCGACGGTATCAGAAACGTCGTAGGCGATGATATTAATGTGAAATACATTCTTGACCTGAGGGATTTTCCCGAATCTCCCCTTGCAGACAGAGTGGTTCACGATATCACCCCCATCCTTGAGGACCCGGAGATCGAGGTTATTGCCGAGACTATGGGAGGCTCACACCCTGCGTATGAGTTTTCTATAGCCGCAATGGAGCACGGCATAAGCGTTGTCACCTCCAATAAGGAGGTCGTTGCTACCTTTGGAGATAAGCTTCTCGAATGTGCAGAGAAGAACGGCGTAAGCTATCTTTTTGAAGCAAGCGTCGGCGGCGGTATCCCCTGCCTCAGACCCTTTGCAACCTCTCTCGCACAGGAAAAGATCGTCTCCGTCAGCGGTATCCTCAACGGTACAACAAACTTCATCCTTTCCAAGATGAAGAGCGAAGGCCGTGACTTT
>CAYYRY010000188.1:0-4133 GCA_964474245.1 uncultured Ruminococcus sp.
GGCAGGGGTTACCGGTATAGTACTTCCCGAGAGAAACTGGTTGAGCGCCGCAGGGGTCGTCTGCCGTGCATCAGCAGGTGCCTCCGAGCTCATCCCCTCTTTCGTCAGCGACAGCAAGGAAGCCTGCGACTTCTTTTCCGCACGCGGATACAAAATAGTATGTGCAGGAATCAGAAATTCCATATCGGTTTTTGATGCAGATATGAAAAAACCTCTGTTTCTCATAGTCGGCGGTGAAAAACGAGGCATATCCTCAGCCGTTCTTGAAAAGGCAGATGTTACCGTTCGTATAGATTACGGCAGAGATTTCAAGGGTTCCCTTTCCGCGGCATCCGCAGCTTCTGTTTTAGCATACGAGGTATTCAGACAAAACAGAGACTGATAACCAAATAAAGCGAGGTCAGTTCACATGAGCTGACCTCGCTTTGCGGTTATTGGGATTAGATATTAAACTTCTCCGAATATACAGCTTCCTTCATGAATCTTGAAAGCTTACGGACGTTGAAAAGCCATACTACATTTAAAATGACACAAACGGTAATAATAAGACTGTATATCGCTCCTGCATAATCTGCGTCACCGACACGCACATAGGCGCTGATTTCACCGAATACCCACGACAGCTTTACATTGATTATATTAATACTGAGGACTGCTGCCATCAGGATAGCCTGAGTCCTTCCGAAAATGCGAAGGGTCTCTTCGTTTTCGGCACGGATTTCACTTATCCTGTTTTCGGACATCCCGCTTTCATCGGCAAGTCTGTCCTTAACGTGACCCATCATACACCTATAAAGCAGGTATCCGAAATATACAAATGATACTGCAAAAACCAAATATCCGAGCAGCATTGTATTAGAAACGGGAGTGAACTTTTCAAGAGAAGCTTCGTAATGGAATATATCCTTAAACGCCGCAGTTCGGGTATAATATCCACTCTTTAGCATCGTATTATATACGGAAAGAGCTACTGTTGCCACGGAAGGTATGAGTGCCGGCAATGCCTTTTTATTCTCAAAGCTGAGAAGCACCGTACCGATGATCAAAAATCCAGCAGGAACCGCGAGGGGGATCAAAGCGAGTCCGTCCTCGTTTACATTAACAGAGGAGAGCACCGCTGCAAAGTATGCAAGGATAGAAATCCGCATCCTGATGGATGTCTTATAATGCACGTTATCATTCTCAAACGCCTTATGAGCAGACTTCAGCTTGTCGTTGAAATCCGAATCCTTTATAATACCGCAAAAAAATGAGACAATACGTACAATAAAGAACACCGACCAGATAAGTACGACAAATGCGCCGAAAATATTCAAAATCGGCTTAAACATTCTGTAGTCTACGTACAGATTATCGGTAAACAGCTCAGTAAGCTCAGGAATAACAGCAAAAGCAGTTCTTGCGAAGAAGAATGCTATAGCAGTGCTCCTTACCCTTGTTATTGCGTCTCGCTTTTCACGGCACAGTCTGAACTTCTTCTTTCCGTCATCATCAGCATAACGCAAAGTAAGAACTGAATAGGTACTGAGAACGAACTTTGAGTCATATCTTACACCAAGTCGCTCTATACCGGTAAAGAATGACGAAGCTGCATAAACAAACAGTATACACTCTACCACTCCGAAGGAGAAAGAAAGTAACAGCGGCCACGTAGGATCGTTATTTGAAAACAGACCAAGGGACAGCGACTTGAACAGCTCGACAAATGCCAGAATAAAGTACAGCTTCGAGCCTGCCTTTACGTCTTCAGAAAGTCTTGAAATACGAATCGAACCAAGGCATACGAGAAACAATCCTAAAAAATCGGGGACTATATCGATAACGTTAAAATTCGGATTAAAAAGGAACAGAAATCCGATACATATAAGTGTAAAACCCATTGAACTCTCCTTAGCGCTTCTTCTTTTTCTTTTTACCGGAAGAATTACGCTTTGTCTCCATAATATTTTTAGTTTCCTGCATTAAACTGTAATTTTCATCAAAGGCGCGCTTCTGTGAGTCATAATACTTCTGTTGGATATTCCTTATGAAGCCGATCTTTGAAAACTTGAATTTGGGATAAGCTGAAAATTTTTCCGCTGTACCTTCGATATACAGCTTACAATAAGCACTGTGAAGAAGGATAAGGTTGAGGATAATACAAACAAGACCGTAAAAATAAAGAAATACGGACAGGAAATCAAGGAACATTGAGTCAAGGAAATAATCGATGACAGAAGCGATGATGAACATGGTGTAATAAACACAAACGATGACACGATTCCTTTTTGCACGTGCCGCAAGCTTTTCATCATCAGCTCCCCTTGCCATATCCTCAAGTGCGCTGAAAAGATAAATATGTAGGATAAGAATAGACACAGCACGCATGGTACTGACGATCTGCATGGCAATTTCACTTGTGCCGAACATAGACAGCACCGCAGCCGCACATGACAGCGCAAAAAACAGCAGAACTGACGGCATAGACCGCTTGAATTCCTCACTGTACGCCGACAGCTTATTGGTAGCGTATGCGATCATAAGTCCGCCGAAAATATCAGCAAAGAAGTATACTTTCGCAAGAGACGTGGCAAATGCAAGAAAGTATCCTATAAGCATAATACCGAAACCCATAATATCATCCATTCTGCCGCATATGCAGCCAATAAAATTAGAAGTAACCGGTCGTTAATGCCTCCGTCAGAGCTTTCTTTGCTGTCGAAAGCCCTGAGTGGAGGCATAAGTGACGTCTGTCAATCTTCCGCTGAAGCCGAGGAATTAAGTCCACAGCACTTCTTATATTTTTTACCGCTTCCGCAAGGGCAAGGATCGTTTCTTCCGACCTTGGCACTCTTGTTGACAACAGGTCTCTTTACTGAGCTTTTACCGTCTCCGCCATGACCTGATGTAACGGGCTTTGCTACCTCAACACGTTTCATGCTTGTCTTAGGGGCTGCTGAAAGCACCATTCTTGCGGTATCGTCGCGGATGTTGAGAAGCATCTCATCATAAAAATCAGCAGCCGCAAGTCTGTATTCGGAAATTGGATTACGCTGAGCATAAGCCTGAAGTCCAATGGTCTCCATAACGGAATCCATAGCCTCGAGGTGATCCATCCACTTCTTGTCAACGTTGATAAGGAGTGCAATACGCTCAAGCTCACGCATCTGTTCTTCACCGAACACCTCGCGCTCCTTGTACTCGTATATCTTCATAGCACGGTCAATAAGTGTATCTCTTATCTCGTCGCGTGCACTTGTCACTTCACCGGTTATCTCGTTAAAGTCTTCATCTGTGCAAAGAAGTCCTTTATATCGGTTTCTGAGTCCGTTAATATCCCAGTTTTCAATGGACTCATCCTGAAGGTGGACAGATACTGCATCGCTGACCGTTCCCTTTATCATGCTGATGATCTTTTCTCTGAGGTCGCCGTTTTCAAGAACAACGCTTCTTTCGGAGTAGATCTTGTTTCTTTGCTCGTTCATTACGTCATCATATGCAAGAACGTTCTTACGCCTATTGTAGTTCTGGTTCTCAATTCTCTTCTGAGCACTTTCGATCTGATTTGAAAGAAGTCGTGAATCTATCGCCTCGTCCTCTGCAAGACCGAGACGGTCAACTGTACCGATCAGCTTATCGGTTCCGAAGAGTCTCATGAGGTCATCCTCAAATGAGAGAAAGAAACGTGATTCACCCGGGTCTCCCTGACGTCCGCTTCGTCCGCGGAGCTGATTGTCGATTCGTCTCGACTCGTGACGCTCCGTTCCGATTACAAACAGACCGCCCACTTCACATACCTTGGCGGCTTCGGGTCTGATCTCCTCGCTGTACTTATTATAAAGCTCTCTGAAGTGCGCACGTGCCGCCTTTGCATCTTCATCAACGGACTCTGAATATCCGGTTGCCAGGGCAATAACGTGCTCCTCGTAGCCTTCCCTTCTCATCTGTGACTTCGCAAGATACTCGGCATTACCTCCCAGGAGAATGTCAGTGCCTCGACCTGCCATGTTGGTTGAAATCGTAACCGCACCGATTCGTCCCGCCTGTGCTACGATATCCGCCTCTTTCTCATGATACTTCGCGTTAAGTACCGTATGAGGAATTCCCGCACGCCTGAGCTTTGCTGAAAGCGCCTCAGACTTTTCAATAGATAC
>CAYYRY010000189.1:0-4119 GCA_964474245.1 uncultured Ruminococcus sp.
CAGCTTGCGGACATACTTGCCAAGTATTGATTGGCTTGTATTTTCAAAGCTTTACAGTCAGATCTATCAGACTCGCCGAAATGTTTCGGTAAGATAAAAAAACCAAATAATTCGTAAAGGCGGATTTGATTTATGAAGATCAGAGAAGTTAAAGAAATGCTTGACGCTGAGGTGCTTTGCTGTGCGGAGCATCTTGAAGGTGAAGTATATTCTGCATGCTGCAGCGACATGATGAGCGATGTTTTGGCTTACGTAAAGGATCAGGGCGTTCTTCTTACGGGACTTATTAACTCACAGGTTATAAGAACCGCAAGCATGATGGATATGATGTGCGTCGTATTCGTCAGAGGAAAGAGCCCCAGCCTTGAAATGATAGAGCTTGCCGAGGATTGCGGCATCGTTGTCATGAAGAGCGATCACAGAGCATATGAAGCTGCCGGTATTCTTTACAGCGGCGGACTTACGGGTCACACCCGCGTGGGGGATTAATATGGCTGAGAACATTACTTTCCATTTTGACGTTCACGGAGATAATTTTTCTTCTGCCGGTGAAGCTTCACAGATGGTGAAGAAAAAGCTCAGACAGCTTGGTTTTCCCCCGGATGTAATAAGACGTGTGTCCATTGCTATGTACGAGGGCGAGATCAATATGGTCATCCATGCTGACGGAGGCTCAGCCGACGTTACTGTAACGGATGACGATATCATTATCGTTCTCGCGGACAGGGGTCCCGGAATACCTGACGTAGATCTTGCTATGCAGGAGGGTTATTCCACTGCAAGAGAGCATATCCGTTCACTCGGCTTCGGCGCAGGAATGGGACTTCCCAACATGAAAAAATACAGTGACACCATGGAGATTGATACTACCATAGGTGTCGGCACCACCATCACCATGACGGTGAAGCACAAGGTGTAGTAATTAAAAAAATATCAGCCTGGGGGCTGGATGGAGGTTAACATGCAGAACTATAAGCATTCGGTATCGCTGGATCTCAGCAAATGCAAGGGCTGTACTGCGTGCCTCAAAAGATGTCCTACAGAAGCGATACGTGTACGAGACGGTAAAGCTACCATAAATTCAGCAAGGTGTATTGACTGCGGAGAGTGTATCAGAATATGCTCCAACAGGGCAAAAAAAGCTCTCCATGATTCACTTGATGAAATGACGGATTTTAAGATAACCGTTGCACTTCCCGCACCTGCATTATACGGTCAGTTTGATAACATGACCAGCATTGACTACATAATCGACGGCCTCTATAAAATGGGCTTCGACTACGTTTTCGAGGTTGCCTGCGCGGCTGAAATGGTATCGGCATATACGAGAATGTATCTTAGCCGTCCGGATATCAAGAAGCCCGTTATCAGCTCTGCCTGTCCTGTTATCACGCGTATCATAGGCATGAATTTTCCCTTCTTAGTAGAAAACCTGATGCCGATATTGCCTCCGATTGAGGTTGCCGCTAAGCTCGCAAGAGAGCAAGCGGAAAAGGATCATCCCGAGCTTGACCCATCGGAGATCGGAATATTCTTCATTTCTCCATGTCCCGGAAAAGTAAGCTACGTAAAAAACGGCTTTGCGGGAGATAAGAATAACGTTGACAGAGTTGTTTCCATCAGAGACGTGTACTTCAAACTCATTGACGTCATGAAGCACGACGAGTATCCCGAGATATCTGCAAAGTCAGGTATGATCGGAATCGGATGGGCATCCACGGGTGGTGAATCCTCCTCGGTGTTTAACGACAGATATTTGGCGGCAGACGGCATTGAGAACTGTATCAGAGTTCTTGAGCAGATAGACAACGAGGATTTTACGGATCTTGATTTTATTGAGCTTAACGCCTGCAGCGGCGGATGCGTCGGCGGTGTAATGACTGTTGCAAATGCATATATCGCACAGGCAAGACTTCAGTCGCTTAAGAGATATCTTCCCGTGTCCCCAAACAGACCTACGGACAGAGATATTCCCGAGAAATATTTCACAGACGAAAAGGTCGAATACGACTCCGGATATTCACTGTCAAGCGACAGGGCGGAGGCAATGCGTATGATGAACGACATTGAAAGCATAACGAAATGCCTGCCCGGTATTGATTGCGGATCGTGCGGTGCGCCGACTTGTATGGCGTTTGCAGAGGATATCGTAAAGAACGAGACCAACGTTGACGAATGTACGATCATCATGCGTGAGCTGTTCCATGAGGTTCTTGATCAGAGACGTAAGAAAGAGCTTTCGGATAAAATAGGCGGTTCTTCAAAGAAATCGGAGTAAGGAGATATTCAGAATATGAAAACAGAAACGGTTGTAAATGCTCTGGGACTTACTCTCATAGCGGGCGAGACGCCCGAGTCCTTTGACGGAGTGTACGCGGGAGATTTTCTCAGCCGCGCCATGAGCCGTGTATCAGAGGGGGACCTTTGGATCACAATAATGAACAACATCAACGTTATTGCCGTAGCAAGCCTTACGGACGCGGCGGCTGTGATATTGGCGGAAGACGTGGCTATGGACGAATCCGTTATTGCTGCGGCAAATGCCAAAGGAGTATGCGTATATTCATCCGGCAAAACAGTATTTGAGCTGTGCCGTGATATAGCTTCTCTTATATCATGAGAAAGCATTCGTATGATCTTCACGTTCATTCATGCCTGTCGCCGTGTGCGGACGACGATATGACCCCTGCCAACATCGCCGGTATGGCGGCGGTACAGGGACTCAATATTGTAGCTCTCACCGACCACAACAGTGCGAAAAACTGTCCCGCTTTTTTCAGAATGGCGGAGAAGTTCGGTGTGTTGCCTATCGCCGGCATGGAGCTGACCACGGCGGAGGATATTCACGTTATATGTCTTTTCCCGACTCTTGAGAGTGCTATGGAGTTTGACCGTATCGTTGAAGATAGACTCATAAAGATCAAAAATAAGCCTAAGATATTCGGAAACCAGATCATTATGGGCGAGGGTGACGAGGTGAATGGGGAGGTCGAATCCCTCTTAATAAACGCCACTACCATAGATACTGCGGAAGCGTATTCCATATGTACCTCCATGGGCGGCGCCTGTTATCCTGCGCATATCGACAGAGAATCAAACGGTATGATAGCGGTACTCGGAGATTTTCCTCCCGGAATACCCTATGGAGCCTTTGAACTCAACGACAAGATGTCGTACGGTGCCTATCTTGAAAGGTTCCCGCATCTGTCAGAGAAAGGTTACGTGGTGTCCTCGGATGCGCATAATCTGTGGAGTATTTCCGAATCGGAAAATTTCATAGAGCTTGACGGAGAAGACAAAAGGGCGGCACTAATAAAATACCTGAGAGGGGAAGAGTGACAATGGAAGAATTTTCACTGTACGTACTTGACATTACCATGAATTCTGTAAGGGCTGGTGCCGACAGTATCGGGATCTCCCTTATCGAAGAAAACGGTATGCTCACGTTTTCCGTGACCGATAACGGCTGCGGAATGAAAAAAGAACAGGTCGAAAAGCTGACAGACCCGTTCTTCACCACGCGAAAGACAAGAGCCGTAGGACTTGGTGTGCCTTTCCTGAAGATGCTTTCTGAGCAGACAGGAGGATGTGTGACCATCGAGTCACGTCATGAAGATGAGTACCCCGAAGATCACGGTACGGTAATCAGTGCAACGTTTGACCCCTCTCACATAGATTTTATCCCGCTTGGGGATATGGTCGGTACGGTGGTGACACTCATACAGGGCAGCCCGGATATTAATTTTACGTATACCCATAAAACAGAAAAGGGCACCGTCCGTCTTGCTTGCAGTGAGCTGCGGGAGCTTTTGGGAGATGAAGTTTCTCTCGCAAGCTTTGAGGTGCTTGAGTGGATACGCGGATACCTTGAAGAAGGATACGCAGAGATCACAGAATAAATATTACAAATCAGTTTGGCTTTCCGCTGAACTTAAACAAAACAAAAAATTAATTAGATATACAAGCAGAAAGGAACCCACCATTATGAAATCTTTTGAAGAGCTTTTGGCTATCAAAGAAAAAATGAAGGACAAGGTAGCGATCCGCAATGCATCCGATGACGTTCGTATCGTTGTTGGTATGGCAACCTGCGGTATCGCAGCAGGAGCCCGCCCTGTA
>CAYYRY010000190.1:0-4113 GCA_964474245.1 uncultured Ruminococcus sp.
TACACGCTCCGCATATGATGAGTACGGCATACCGACTAAGTGGCATGTTGTTATAACGCTTGGTTTTACTGCAGGTCAAGTATTATTACACCCTTTCAGACATATTATTTTATCAGTCAATAAATAATATGCTGTGGAGGTGTGGCATTTGTCAGGAGTTAAGAAAAATATCAGAGATCTGAAGGCAAGCCTTGCAAGGCTTCTTGAGTTTCCATCTGAAAGCGCAGGGATACCTGTAGTTGAAATTAAAGGTACCTGCGAGGCGTACGTATTCGGGTGCAGGCGCATAGCAGAATATGACATCGACCGGATAATATTTGAGCTTGACGACAGAAAAGCCGTAATAGAAGGAAGAGATCTTGTGATCGATGAGTTCGTGTCTGATGGGGTAGTTATACGTGGGACGATATGCGGTGTCAGATTGGAGGGGGGAGGACTGTGATAAAAACTCTTCTTTCATTTGTCATCGGCAGCATAAGGATCACCGTCAAAGGGACTTGCCGTACAAGTGCAGTCGATTTGATGATGAAATATTCCATGTCTCCTTATAAAATAAAAGTGAGTGAAAACGGGGATTATGAATTCAGAATAGCTTATACATCCTTAAGAGCCTTGAGGCGCTGTTTTGATGAATATATAATTGAATATACTGTGTCTGATCTTCGGGGACTTCCTGCGGTACTGGTTTTCTTCAGACGGAGGTTCGGATTTGCTCTCGGTATCGTCTTTTTTCTCGTTATTGGTTATTATTCGTCACGTACTGTTTGGAATATCGATATTACGGGAAACGAAAGGCTTAGTGATGAGGCAGTGCTTAACATTCTTGACAGAGGCGGATTCGGCTACGGCACGTACATACCGTCAGTGGATTTCGATGATCTTCAGGCTCGGGTCATTGCTTATGAAGACGACGTATCATGGATATCCGTGAACATGAGGGGGAACACAGCTTACGTTGAACTGCGTGAGACACGCTTCGGTGAGAGGGAGAAACATGAAGAGGGCGTATACGCAAACCTTGTTGCTTCAGAGGATGCCGTGGTCTATCTAACCGAGGCAGAGATTGGACTTCCCTCCGTTGAAAACGGTACTACTGTCAGACGCGGTGAGCTGTTGGTATCCGGGGTCATCCCTTTGAGAGAGGGCGGAGTCAGATTCGTTTATGCTTCGGGACGGGTTATGGCTTACGTTACGCGTGAATTTGAAGTGGCGTTGCCGTTTCGACAGGCAAAAAAAGAGTATACTGGCAGAATTACGGTGGAAAAAAACGTAAAAATTTTCAAAAAAAATATAAATCTTTCAATAAATAGTGGAATTGAGTACACAACTTATGATAAAATAGAAGAGAGTGAGAGGTTTTATCTGTTTGGCAAAATTCCCATGCCTGTGTGGTGGGAAAAAACTGTATATAAGGAATACGGATATTCGGATCATTATACAAGCTATGAAGACACGGTCTCCGAAGCTATGGCTGAGCTGCGCTTCAGAACAGACGAGGTCTTACTTGATGCCGAGCTTGTATCAATGGAAACGTCATACGATATTACCGATGAAGCACTTGTTGTAAAACGAAAGATGATCTGCCTGAAGGATATTTCTGAGGTGTCGGAGTTTACGGCACGGAATACGGCAGATGAAAGGATATCAGAATAAATGGCAAAAAGAACGATAGTTGTAAGCGACGCCGAAGTTACAAGGCGTATCTTCGGCAGCTTTGACCGAAATGCGTCAAGGATAGAATCATTTCTCGGCGTCCGTTTGTATAACCGTCAGTCTCCCGACACTGCGGGGGACGCTATAACCGTTGAGGGATGTGACGAAGCTGTTAACACTGCTTTTGAGGTTCTTAAGTATCTCAAGAAGATAGCAACCCTCGGCGAGGAGCTTACGGATCAGAGCGTTGATTACGTCATATCAATGGTGACCGACGGAAAGGCTTCGGAGCTTTCGGGATTTGATGATGACTGTGTTTTCGTGACCCCGAAGGGAAAACCCATTAAAGCAAAAACGGTGGGGCAGAAAAAATATATCGATATGATAAAGAAGAATACCGTGGTGCTTGGAGTAGGCCCTGCCGGAACAGGTAAGACGTACCTTGCGGTAATGATGGCTGTGAAGGCCCTTAGAGCACATGAGGTATCACGTATCATTCTGACCCGGCCCGCGGTAGAGGCAGGTGAGCGTCTCGGATTTCTTCCCGGTGACCTGCAGAGCAAGATCGACCCATATCTCCGTCCTCTGTACGATGCACTTTACGATATGATGGGCGCTGAAAACGTGGCGAGACTTATTGAAAAGATGACCATTGAGATCGCACCTCTTGCATACATGAGGGGACGTACTCTTGATGACTCCTTCATCATTCTTGACGAAGCACAGAACACCACTCCCGAACAGATGAAGATGTTCCTGACCCGTCTGGGTAACGGATCAAAAATCGTTGTAACGGGTGACCTTACCCAGACAGACCTGCCCTTCGGACAGAAGAGTGGTCTTGCTTCTGCGGTCAGAATACTTGGGGGGATCGAGGATATCGGTATACACGAGTTCTCCGACAGAGACGTTGTACGTCACAGACTCGTTCAGAAGATCATAGTGGCGTATGATAAATACGACAGGGAAAGAAACGTAAAAAAGGCTGAAAGGGCAAAAGCCAACAAGGCATACCGTCCTGCGCCGAAAAAGGAAGGTTGAGTGAGCCGCGGTGAAAGTTAAGATCATATATTCAAACGAACAAAGCAAGCATCCGTGCGGCTTTATGCTTCGTTCACTTATTAAAAAATCCGTTTCTGCGGCGCTCAGATATATGGAATTTGAGTATGATGCGTTGGTATCGGTTACATTTACGGATAATGAAGGAATAAGAGAGCTGAACCGTGAGCACCGGGCAAAGGATAGCGCAACGGACGTCCTTTCATTCCCAATGTACGACTTCAAAAACGGAGATGAGCCCTTTGGTGGTGAGGATGCGGAGCTTGGTGATATAGTTCTGTCTCTCGAGAGAGCATATGAACAGGCTGAGGAATTCGGTCACAGCTTCCGCCGTGAGGTGTCGTTCCTGACAGTACATTCCGTCCTCCATCTTCTCGGTTACGACCATGAGACAGGTGAGGAAGACGAGCGTGAGATGTTCCGTCTGCAGGATGAGATAATGAACAAACTCGGAATCAAAAGAAACTGAAATTATAAGATAAGGAATTTTTTGAAATGACAAAGACAGCATATATATCAATTATCGGAAGACCTAATGTAGGTAAGTCAACACTTATGAATGCACTTCTCGGTGAGAAGGTGTCAATTGTTTCTCCAAAGCCCCAGACCACACGTAACAGAATTGCAGGAATTCTTACAGAGGGAGAAAATCAGTACGTATTCCTTGACACTCCCGGTGTGCACAAGTCCAAAAACCGTCTCGGCGACTATATGATGAAGTCTGTCAGAAGCACCGTCAGAAGTGCTGACGCGGTAATTCTCATTGCCGATGCGGCTCATCCTGCGGGGGCTGTTGAGAAAAATCTTATTGAGCAGATAAAAAGCGCAGAGCTGCCGTCCATCCTCGTTCTCAATAAGATAGACATGACCAATGCTGAACGCCTTGCGGAAACAATCTCAAACTATGCCTCCCTCCATGATTTTGATGCCGTTGTTCCCACCGCCGCAATCAGCGGAAAGAACGTGGACATTGTTCTTAAGGAGACAGAACAGTTCCTTTATGAAGGGGATTGGATGTTCGACGAGGACTCCATTACAGACCAGCCCGAGCGTCAGATAGCCGCAGAGATCATCAGAGAGAAGCTTCTCAGAGTACTCACAGATGAAGTCCCCCACGGTACTGCTATCGTTATTGAGGAGTTCAAGGAAACCGCAAAAATGATCAGCATCCGCGCCGAAATATTCTGTGAAAAGGCATCCCATAAGGGTATCATAATAGGTAAATCAGGTGAGACACTCAAGAAGATCGCCACCTTCGCAAGAGAGGACCTTGAGGAGTTTTTCGGCATTAAGGTATACATCAATCTTTGGGTAAAGGTAAAGGAAAAGTGGAGAGACAGCGATTTCGTTCTCAACTCCTTTGGATACAATCCCAAGGATCTTGACTGAACTGAAAAATAC
>CAYYRY010000191.1:0-4098 GCA_964474245.1 uncultured Ruminococcus sp.
ATTTTTTCGAATAAATACAGGACTTGTTTTAAAACTTTTCCACATTTTCAACAATTAAAGCTGTTGAAAACTCGGACGGTTTTCCCCGTGTCAAGAGGTTTTGAGTACATTTTAAATATGCCTAAATGGAGAATTTTCCAACATTTCTCTGAAAATACTGCCAAAAAAGTACACTAAACGACTGAGTATTTCAGGAGGATCCTCGTGAAAATTTCCCATGGACAAAAAATAAAAAGACCCCTCCGGGAGGTAAACGAACCTTTCGGAGAGGTCCCGCTTGACGTCCCGACGGGGTCAACGTCTGCGGTAGTAATATTCTACACGTCTTTGGTTTTGATTATGCAAAGAAAAATATCTCCGATGAGAGGAGTTGAACTGAAATACCGGGTGACCTCTTAACAAAACTTGGGAATGTGTCAAAAAGTGACTTTTTTCCCTCTTTCTATAGACACAGATGAGTTTTTATGGTATCATAATAAGTGGTAATTACGGCAAATGTCCGATGAAGCGAAAGGCTTATTAGCTATATATTATGATAAATAAAATTATTTCCTTTCTGTGTGCTGCAGCTGTTATTCTCTCCCTTATGAGCGTGTCTGCCTTTGCGGATGAAAGTGAAAAGACGGTACAGAGCACGGTCTATGATTTTTTAACAGAGGAGCTTGACCTATGCCCTGCCGCGGCTGCGGGAATTATGGGAAACGTGATGATAGAGTGCGGATTTGATCCCGATCTTGAGGTTATCGATACCAATGATAAGCCCAGTTACGGTCTTATGATGTGGAACGGCCCCAGATATGAGTCACTAAAAAAATGGTGTAGTGAACACGGATACAAGAAGAGCGATGCCGAGGGACAGCTCGGATATCTGAAATGGGAGCTGGAAAACACCGAAAAAGCGGCTTACCGTACGATGAAGGAAATTCCAAATACCATTGAGGGCGCTGTACGTGCGGCTATCCGCTGGGCATCGGATTTTGAGCGCTGTACCAAGACGTCCTACGGTCTCAGAATATATTATGCCCTCAATAATTATTGGCAGAAATATGCGGGAGGCAATGTCTCCGATACCTCCGGCATCTATGGATATTACTACAATGTTCCCGAAAACATAAAGTTCGGTGAGCCGCTGACACTTTACGGTGCTGTGGTTTCTTATTCCTCAGAGCTGAAGAGCATAACTGCCGGTGTGTATACCGAGGACGGTGAGCTTATTACGGGGAAGACCGTTGCCGCATCGAATCTTGTTGGAAACATCGGCGTTATCGACAGGTACGTTGTTTTGAACAAGGTTCCGAAGGGGAAGTATTACTACACCATTACTGCCGTCAACGAGGCGGGTGAATATATGGTGGAGCGTCATGAGTTTACAGTATCCGATGAACCGACCAAGGCTACCCTCGTTCCCGAGTCTGAGGGAGGGGTAATATGCGATATGGGGGCTTCGTGTCCTTTCCTTGTATATAAGGATATGCTTCCTGCCAACCATTGGGCGCACGATGCGGTGGATTTCGTTTTGACGAATGAATACTTTGTAGGTGACGGTGCCGGATACTTTTTGCCTAAAACCAATATGAGCCGTGCAATGGCGGTCACTGTTCTCCACAGAATGGCAGAGAAGTACGGCTTTGACGAGATCCCCGTCAGTGATGACACACACACGAATACCACAGGTACAGCATCCGGGGATGCCTCTGATGAGCCTTTGCCTCAAGAGACCGGATCAGAAACCACAGGTCAAACAGAGACTGCAGGCACAGATACATATGATAACAAATACGGTGCGGAGCCGGGTACCGGTACTGATTCGGCTACAGGCACGGACACTAACACTAACACTAACACAGACATGAATACCGACAAAGACACAGGCTCGGACTCCTCCTTTGAGGTGGAAGAACCACGTCCCCTTGAGTTTGTTGACCTTGAAAGCGGAAGATGGTATGTTCCCCACGTGCTGTGGGCTGTTGATGCAGGAATCACCGAGGGTAAGGGCAACGGTATTTTTGATCCGGGCGGCGAGTTGTCACGAGGTGAGCTTGCAGTGCTTATGTACAGGTTTGCAGCATTCTGTCAGCTTGAAGTGTCGTCAGAGATTGACCTTTCTGCTTTTGCCGACGGCAGAAGTGTTCCCGCATGGGCACATGACGGTATTTCATGGGCTGTGGATGCAGGACTTATAAACGGTATTGTGAATGATGGCGTGACTTATCTCGACTATTCTGCAACCGCCACCCGTGAGCAGGTTGCGGCAATACTGATGCGCTTTGCAGCTTATATCGATGCGTCCGCCGAAAACGGAAGTGATGCTTCCGCGGTGCTGTCAGACGGTGCAACAGAAGCAACTGACGGCGGTACAGACACAGTTGCCTCTACCGCAGATAATAAGGCTTAAATAATTAAAATCTATATAGAAAAGGAAAAAACACCATGAAACTTGATTTCAGAATTGACTGGGGTTATCAGTACCTTTATTCAAGAAGGCTTTATCACCCCACCTACATCTGGGACGGAAACCTTACTGTAGAAAACGGTGAGATCGAAGAGATCTATCAGCTTACCTATCCCTACTGCTGGTACGGTATCGGTCACAGCGCAAAGGAGACGAGACTTGAGCGTCCCGAATGGAAGAGCAAGACAAAGCGAGCGCTTTCCGGTGTGCGCGTTGTGGCAGAGGTTGCTGATGATGCGGTATTCCATCTGAAGACCCTTTCAGGCAGCTTTACGTTCACAGCGGCTGAGATTCTTGAAGAGGGTAAGCTTGACTTCCCCGTAGGCCCCAAGTACCTTGGATGCTCCGTTCTCGTAACGAGAACAGGCTACCTTTGGTTCAGACCCGAGTCAAAGCCCGGAGAGACCATCTGGAATGCTGAGGACCTCGGCCTTGACGTACACGATTGGTCAAGAATGAGCCTTGCATGGCTTCGTCCCGGAAAGACTGTTGAGTTTACATATACAGTTCCCGAAAAGACCAAGGATGTATCCGACACGATCATTCATACGGTAGGTATGGGTGCTCCTGAGTATAATCCCGTTGAGGAGTCTCAGGTAGATGCAATGATCCCCTTTGAAGTATATTGCGACGGCGAGCTTGTTGGCAAGTTCTCACGTTATTACAGACGTCACGACTACACCCTCCAGCTTCTTGAGGACTCATGGGTGACTGTAAATGTTCCCGCAGGTGAGCACAGGTTCGAGATCAAAAATATGCATCCCGAGGTCTGCTTCGCCATCAGCCGTATCACAGCAAAGCAGGCGGAAATGAATCATGGCGATCTTCTCATTCCTAAGTGGTCTCTCGTAGGTGAGACTCTTAACGGTAAGGTATATGCTGTTGAGAACGGTGACATTACAGTCAACGTATTCGGAGAGGACGTTACCGTTTCATGCACCAAGGGCTGGAATGAATTCAAGTTTACTGCAAAGAGTACCGACAACACCGTTATAAAGACGGACGCTGACGAAAAGAACGTTGAGGTATTCGATATTCCCGAAGAGGGAGTGCCGGTTAAGGTAGGATACGACTGTACCACAGTACCTCACGATGATACAGGCTTTATGGATTGGCTCCTTGACTATACTCAGGGAACAAGACTCGGTAACTATATCATGTTCAGAAGCTTCAACGGAGACGTTCCGGATGAGCTTCTTAAGAAGTGGGGAGAATACTGTACAGACCACGGTATGTACTCCGCCGCTTGTAACAACTATCTCTCCGGAGCACTGGCAGAAGGTGCCGGCGAGATGTTCCACGATTGTGGACTCCACGAGTATCCCGGAACCGTTTACGCATACGATCCCACTCCTGAGGACTGCTCAGATGACATGAAGGACGCAACAGACAAGTTCCTTGCTCATCTGAAAATTGAGATCGATAATGCTCATACCGTATGCAAGACAGCCGCTTTCGGTGATGCATCAGGCGGTATCAGATATTCATATCTTGCAGGTGCAGACTTCGTCCGTGCTGAGACTATGGTAGGTCCCACAATGCCCCTTCTTTCTCAGGCAAGAGGTGCTGCTGACTCCCTCGGCGACGGAACATGGGGCGTACATATTGCCATTATGCACTGTTATGAGCCTTATAAGGAAAGTCAT
>CAYYRY010000192.1:0-4085 GCA_964474245.1 uncultured Ruminococcus sp.
CAAATGCAGAGCATACAAGGCGAAGGCGGACGATTTCGAGCCTGTGAAGGCTTCTGCACTCGGCGGATTCTTGCCTGCGAAGCTCGGATTTGACGACGGAGAGCGCCCCATCCTCATGAAGTCCATGCTTGGAGGATACAACAGCTCTCACCACATTATATACATCTTCGAAAACGGCAAAGGTGTACGTATTCCCGTTTCCGCTTACGATACCAAGGGTAACCGCCGCAGACTTACCGGTGCTTATTCCGATGCATCTCCCGTTATAGCGGCTATATACGAGGAAAAGCCGACAGATCTTCTTATCATGGCTACGGACGGCAGAGGTATTCTCATTAATTCTTCGCTTATACCGGAGAAGACAACGAGAACAGCATCAGGCGTCATGCTTCTCAGTCTGAAAAAAGGACAGAGTGTGGCGAAGGTATATGCCGGAGATGCTGCTACCGGATTCCCGTCTGCTTCCAAATACAAAAAGACAAAGATACCGTCACCCGGAGTTCTGCCCAGAGTAGTTCCCGAGCAGATAACCATGGATGACGATGAATAATCAAGATATTATACGAAAGGAAATTATGATATGAAAAAGGCTAATGAAGCTAAGAAAGACAAGATGAACGCAACGAGAGTGATGTGCCTTATACTGGCAGGTCTTATGGTACTCAGTGCTGCAAGCACCATCGTGTATTTTATTGCTGCTGCTATTTAAGCTCAACGAAATAAGAAGAGAGCTACCCGTGACAAAAGTGCGGGTAGCTCTCTTGTTTTAAAAGCACCTCCCGTACGTCCCGGCGGTTTGCCGGCGTGCGGGAGGTGTTTACGTGTTTAAATATTATCAGAAGGTGAGAGTCTTCACGTCGCCCTTATTCAGGCTTACGTGAGACATTTCATCATAGTCGAAGTAAAGGTCAAAGTCGCAGTCCTTGTATGCTTCCATCTCTACGCTGACAAGCTTTGCGTTCTCAACAACTGCGGTGATGATAACGCCGTTTTTGGAACGGAGCTTGAAGGAATAGTCATGCCACTTTGCGGGGATTGCGGGAGCTATCGTCACCTTTCCCTTTGAATCGAGAAGGAACATTTCCTGCATTGCGTCAATTGCGCAGAAGTTTGCTTCTAAGGTAACGGGTCTGTAGTCCCAGTTCATTATAAAGCGGTGCTTGTAGTCGCCGTTTGCATGGAAACCGTTGGGGAGACAGAAGTAATTCCAGAACGTATCAAGGATGTTATACGCCTTTTCCGCGTTTCTCTGTACTACGTAAAGCTCAGCTAAGAGGCAGAAGGAATAACCTACGTAGTAGAAGATACCAAGCTCCTCGGTTGCCTTGATAGAACCGTCGATGATGTGCTTTTCCTCATCGCTCTCGTAGCGGATCTGACGGAGAGGATGTATCGCCATGAGGTGAGAGAAGTGTCTGTGGGACTCGGAAAGTCTTTCATCTCGGGAGATCTTGATGAATCCGTCGTCGTCGATGGGCAGAGTATCCATCTTGGCGAGTATGCTTTCCCATTTAGCCTTATCATCGGTATAACCGAGAATGTCAGAGAGGTCGATGAGGATCTCGAAGACTCGTCTCATAAGGGAGAGGTCATAGGAGCTGTTGGGTGTCGCAAAGGACTCGTGGAAGTTGTCGTGAAGCTCGGGGGAGGAGGAAATGGGAAGCACCAGCTTGCCTTCCTCGTTTTCACTCAGCACGCACTCAAGGAATACACCGTGCTTCTTGATGAAGGGATATGCACGGTCCTTCAGATAATCCACGTCACCGGTGTAGTAGTAATGGTCGGCGATCCCGTGGCAGAGCCATGAAGTATTGGTGGGGGAGAGGGAATACATGGGCCAGCCGCCGAGAGGATTTCCTTCGATATCCATAACGGAGGGCAGGCAGAGACCGTCCTCGGTACCGTAATATTCCTTGGCGAACTTCTCCGCAACCTCTTCAAGGGAGAAAAGATAGTCGATGAAGCATTCACCCTCGGGAATATGGTTGGATTTCAGATAGCTGTAGTAGGTGAGCTGAGTGTTGAGGTCGTGGTGATAGTCGCCCTTCCACGGAGGCAGGCATCCGTCGTCGGCGGTCCATACGCCCTGAAGGGGAATAGGGAAGTAACCTTTTCTTGAAGCGGAGCCGAGGAGGTAGTTTGTGAAGTACCAACTTTGCTCGAATAGCTTGACGCCGATATTGATGAAGCTCTTTGACCAATAGTCTCCCCACCAAGCCTTGTGCGCGTCAAAGTGAATACCGTAACCCTCGGTGAGAGCGGACTCGAGAGTAGCCCACGCCTTGGCAGAGATATCCTCGGAATTTGCGCCCTTACCTGCGGTGTAAACAGCGAGAGTCTTTCCGCTGAAGGTCTTGTACATAAGGAAAAGACCGTAGGTCATACTGTCGCTGATCTTCTGTGTGAAGGCGATGCGACGGACACCGTTCTTCGTGTCGCTTATCTTTACGGCATCCTCGTAGTGGAGGTTCTTGAGGGATTCACGGTCCTCAACATCAGGCTCGCCTATCTTACCGTACTCGGGGTTTTCGATGGCGAAGGAGCACTTGTCAGAATTGATGGAGATGAAGCCTACCTCGCAGTTTGCGTCAAGGAAACTCTTCATGACGACGTCACCCGCGCTGATGGTAGCCTCGGGCTCCTCTATGTTCAATTCGGATACCACGTTTGCGTCCACGCCCAGGTCGATGATGATCTTACCTGCGGGGAGCTTCGTGGGTGAGGGTCTGTGATAGGGGGTGTCGAAGATCTCGTAGATCTCGTCGTGCTTGTAATTGCGGTAGAGATCGATGAGGCTCTGATAGGTGAAGTCGCCACCCGCCTTGGGAGCCTCTGCGCAGTCCCACATATCACAGCGGTCGATGCTGAGTCGAAGAGCATCTGACTTGCCCCAGATGAGACATCCGATTGCACCGTTGCCGAGGGGAATAGCTTCGTCCCACACTGTGATGGTCTTGTCGAATTTCATAAATTTGAAGTCCATAAGTTATCCGTACCTTTACTGAAATTTTAGCTTTCGCTTATATTCTTTAATAATATGATACCATAACCCACATATAAAATCAATAGTGGGGGAGGGGAAAATCAGATATAGCTTACCGTTAAGGTTGAATTTGACAGGTCTAATGTGTTGTTAGCTGTTACGGCGTCAGTCTGAATCGAGAAAAGACCGGCGTTGTTTGTGTGGGGAACGAACAGTGGGAACGCAGAGGAGGAAATATCTATGCGTAGCTTTTCGCCCGCGTGAATGAGGAATGCACCGGTATCAAAGACCATGTCTATGTCGATCTCATCGCCCGGGGTATAGTTTTCACAGAAGTTTGATATTTTAGTTATGCTGTCGCGGAGAGCGAAGTCACCCTCTTTCTTGACAATGCCGATGCACATATAGAAGCAGGTATCGGGACGGTCGCTCTTTACTCGGAGCTTGGCGGTCATTTTACCTCTTACGTGGGTATCCTCTTCGTAAGTGTCGGTGTAGCAGGTGATAATGTCATCTCTAAGGCCCGGAGCATCCATAAACACAGTCCCGCCGAAGTTATTTGAAAGTCCGCCATTGAATACGGCGGGATCTTTAGGGTCGTAGACGTAGCTTATTTCTGAGTCACCTAACTTAAAGGTATGACTTCCGGAGGTGGCAGTATATTTATCGGAGTGCCAGGTGTCAAACAACTCGAAATACGTGGCTTTTCCGAGTGGGACGGGGAACTCGGTCCCATTTCTGATGTGTTCAAACCACTTTACCTCGAAGTCTCCGATCATTTCGCTAAGCTGACCGTTTTCAAAAAGATACGGCTGCTCGTCTGCGGTGCCTCCGTGATGATAGGGATGTACGACGAATGCACATTTATCTTTGACAGAAGGGGCTATGCTTTCCCACATATCGTGACCGCCGCCTGAGAAAATGTCGAAAAAGCCTGTTGTGATCAGCATGGGAATTCGTGAATCTCTTGTGGCATTTCTTTGGTACACGCCGCCCATGGGGGTATCACGGAATGGGTCGTCATACTCAGGATGCTTAAACATTTCGCCAAGGCCGGATATTCGCGCCAGCTCCCGCGGAGTAGCCTCACGCCCGTGCTCCT
>CAYYRY010000193.1:0-4067 GCA_964474245.1 uncultured Ruminococcus sp.
CAAGAGCTTGTGACTATATTTCTGCGTTATGCGGAATATAAGAACGTCAATATCGTCAAGGGAGCTGAGGCGGAAGGCTTTTGCGATTACACGGATGTAGCATCGTGGGCGGCAGAGTCCGTAAATTGGGCTGTCCACACAGGACTTATAAAGGGTACGGAGGACGGTACATTTCTTTCACCTCATGGTGAGGCTACGAGAGAGCAGTTTGCCGCCATTGTACAGCGCTTTAAAACAGGAGACTACGTTTATCTGCCCGAGCATATCTTCTATGATTGCAGAGACCGGGGCGTAAGCGAGCGCTTGACGGGGGATATACTTGTTGTGAGCATATTTGTAAGCGACAGCGAGAGTACATGGGATGAAACGGCTATGGAAGCTGTCAAGTTATCTCAAAAGGATGAGATAGCATTCCTGCACACCGAAGCTGAACGGTACGGTACGGAGCTTGAGCTTAAAACGGAGTATCTGGAGGCTTCATTTGATACTGTGCTTGACCGTGCCGACTCGCGTGAGTGGGGTGATGACGTGCTTGAAACGGTAGGACTTGTCAGCCTGCAGAAGTTTGACGAGACTATCGCGGAGAAATACGGAGTTTCCGAGTCAGCTCTGATGTTTTACTTCAACAAAAACGAGAGATCCTTTGCGATTCCTTCCGTGCTTTCAAGAGCTTCGGAATATGCGGTAATATACGGTGAGGACTCTGTGGCATTTGCCCATGAACTTTGTCATCTTTTTGGCGCAAAGGATCTGTATTTTCCCGATACCATTACCGATGCGGCAGAGGATATCCTGGGAGAAAGCGTAATGCTTGACAGCAGAGTACACGTGATAGACAGCCTTACTGCATATCTTGTAGGTATGACGGATGAGGTCGATTCTACGGCTGTTCAGTTTCTTGAAAGAACGTCTTCTCTGACTTGGGATGAATACGTATCTGAGCTTGAAAAGGAATCCTTCACGGGATACGTTACCGGTTATGCAGGTGACGGGTTCGTTTATTCGGGAGATATGAAGGATGGTCTGCTTTGCGGCAACGGTACTATCATATGGGATAACGGAAATAAGTATACGGGTCAGTTTGAGGGAAATACCATGCACGGCTACGGATGCTTCACATGGATGTCAGGCGATGTTTACGAGGGTGAATACGTAGACGGGCGCAGTAACGGAAAGGGCACCATGCGCTGGATCAACGGTGACGTTTATGTGGGAGATTTTGCTGACGGCATCAGACAAGGCTACGGCACATATATATGGTCGGACGGAAGCTCATATGCAGGAGAATGGAACGGCGGCAATATGCACGGTGTCGGAACGTATACTTTGCCAAACGGCAAAAAGTTAGCGGGTGAATGGGAAAACGGAATGTTTGTGAGAGAAATGTAAAAAAATACACTCACCACGATGGGAACAACGGAACGTAAGTCGGTAAAATATCAAGTGAAATCCAATAAAAAACGAAAAATAGTACATTTAAATAAAAACCGTGAAAAATACCACTTGACAAAGCATAAATATACATATATAATGGAGTGGTAACTTACGGCAGGGCAAAAACTACGGGGCGGAAATGTTATGTGTTTTTTATCCTCCCGACAGATGTCACAGTCCTGAATCTGCGAAAATATTATGCAGAACGGTTACGTATAAATATTACATACTGAAAGGTGTAACAAAAATGAAAAAGATTCTTAGCATTATCATTGCAGCAGCAATGCTCTGCTCTGCACTTCTTGCCTTCTCCGCTTGCGGCGAAAAGGAAGACAACACTCTTGATATGGCAACAAACGCATCCTTCCCTCCCTATGAGTTCAAGGATGGTGACAACTTCGCAGGTATCGACGTTGAGATCGCAGGTCTCATCGCTGAGAAGCTCGGCATGGAGCTTAAGATCCATGACATCGAGTTCGGTTCCATTGTAAGCGGCGTTCAGACAGGTAAGTTTGACATGGGTATGGCCGGTATGACAGTTACCGACGAGCGTAAGCAGAGCGTTAACTTCTCCACCACATACGCAACAGGTATCCAGGCGGTTATCGTTCTCGAGGACAGCGAGTATGATTCTTACGAAGATTTCTACACAGGTTATGACGAGGAAGGTAACCCCACAGGTGTTATCGAGGGTCTCAAGATCGGTGTTCAGCAGGATACCACAGGTGACATCTACTGCTCCGACAAGCCTGAAAACTGGGGCTTCGGTGCTGACAGCGTAGTTCGTTACAAAACAGGTAACGATGCAGTTCAGGCGCTCATTTCCGGTAAGGTAACTGCAGTTATCATTGACAACGAGCCTGCTAAGTCCTACGTTTCTTCCAATGAGGGCCTCAAGATTCTTGAGACTTCCTATGTAGAGGAAGAGTACGCTATCTGCGTATCCAAGGACAATGCTGAACTTCTTGAGAAGATCAACAACGCACTTGCTGAGCTTACAGCTGAAGGCAAGATCAAGGCGATCGTTGATAAGTATATCACAGACTGACAGTAAGTGAAACGGGCGGCGTGCCACAAAACCGTCGCCCGCCTTTATTGCTTAAAGGAGATCGTAAATGCTTAATTTAGCTAATTCTATCACTGATGTTAAGTGGATAAATGATTTTATCAGTGAATTTAAGCTGAACTTTATAAACGGCGACAGATGGGAATGGCTCGTCGAAGGTCTTTTCAACACGATGCTCATTACGCTGTTTGCTACTCTTATCGGTGTCGTGATCGGTATCGTTATTGCCGTGGTTCGTTCAACCTACGACAAGAATGAAGAAACACTCAAAAAGCGCGGTGGCGCCGGATACGTTGTTCTCAGGATCGTCAATGCGGTCTGTAACGTGTATCTGACGGTTATCAGAGGTACTCCCGTTGTCGTTCAGCTTCTCATATGGTACTTTATCATCATGGCTTCCTCCACCAACGGAGTACTTGTTGCGATCATTGCATTCGGTATCAACTCCGGTGCGTATGTTGCCGAGATATTCCGCGGCGGTATTATGTCCATTGATAACGGTCAGTTTGAGGCGGGCAGAAGCCTGGGCTTCAATTATATTCAGACCATGATATATATAGTTGCTCCTCAGATGATAAAGGCGGTTCTGCCTACTCTTTGTAACGAGTTTATCGTTCTTCTGAAGGAGACGTCCATTGCGGGTTACGTTGGTATTATGGATCTTACCAAGGCGGGAGACCTTATCCGCGGAAGAACATTCTCTGCGTTTATGCCTCTGATTGCGGTCGCTCTGGTTTACCTCGTTATCGTTATGATATTCACGTACCTTGTAAGATTGCTCGAAAGGAGACTTCGTCGCAGTGAACACTGATGCTATAATCAAAACAAGAGGCCTTGTGAAGAATTTCGGTGACGTTAAGGTACTTAAAGGGATCACTACAGATATTAAATCCGGTGAAGTAGTCGTTGTTATCGGACCGTCAGGATGCGGTAAGTCTACCTTCCTGCGCTGCCTCAATATGCTTGAGCTTCCGACAGACGGACGTATCCTTTTTAAAGACGAGGATATAACCTCAAAAAAAGCAGATCTCAATCTTCACAGACAGAAGATGGGAATGGTATTCCAGCAGTTCAATCTGTTCCCTCATATGACTATCCTCAAAAATATGACGATAGCTCCCATGAAGCTTCTCGGAAAGTCAAAGGAAGAAGCCGAGACCAGGGCTATGGAACTTCTCGGTAAGGTGGGCCTTCTTGACAGGGCAACGTCGTATCCCTCACAGCTTTCCGGAGGGCAGAAGCAGAGAGTTGCTATTGTAAGAGCCCTTGCCATGGATCCTGAGGTAATGCTTTTTGACGAGCCTACAAGTGCGCTTGACCCTGAAATGGTAGGCGAAGTTCTGGAGGTCATGAAGGATCTTGCCAAGAGTGGCATGACCATGATCGTGGTAACTCACGAAATGGGATTTGCCCGCGAGGTTGCAGACAGAGTTCTGTTCTTCGATGACGGACAGATCGCTGAAGAGGGTACTCCCGACGAGTTGTTTGGAAATCCTAAGACTCAGAGAGCCAAGGATTTCCTCGGAAAAGTTCTTTGATCAGACAAAAAAGCTCTCCGCTGACTTTT
>CAYYRY010000194.1:0-4066 GCA_964474245.1 uncultured Ruminococcus sp.
CCGAACGTTTCACCGATTGGTAAAAGGTTCGGGTTTGAATGCTTTGGTGCGGGTGACAGGACTTGAACCTGCACAGCCTTGCGACCAATAGAACCTGAATCTATCGCGTCTGCCAATTCCGCCACACCCGCATATTTAATTGTCTTCGCATTTTTCCCTGCGAAATTGATAGACGAACGGCGGAAAATTTCGCCTACCAAGAGGGACCGTTAAGCTCACAAACCCACTTGTAGCAACGGTTTGCGGATTTCCGGTGGAACTAAATCGCGTTAGTACCTGAATCTAGCGCGTCTGCCAATTCCGCCATACCCGCATATTTTGTTGACTTTGTTATTATATCACAGGTAATGGAAAATTGCAAGTCTATTTTTATATATTTTTTATTTTTTTCGGTATCCGTCAAACAGCTCCGCCACGCGCTTGGCCCTGCGGTATGCATCCTCTAAATACGCCTCCGTGCCCATGTCAGCGTATTTGTCGTTCTCGCTTCTGCCAGGCTTGCTTTCCATGCTCAGCTCGAAGCTAAGCGTTCCGTCAAAACCGCAAGCGGCAAGACGTCTTGCAACTCTGTCAAAATCACACACTCCGTCAAACGGTAACAGATGAAGATCATCAAGATAGGTTATATCTTTTCCGCACACGCCTAAATTGTCGTTTATATGGGTATATATGAGCCTGTCGCCATAGTCTGATACCATATCCCTTGTGGGATTGTAGCATATCTCATGTCCCGTATCAAGACAGAATCCTACGGAGCTGTTCCCCTTGAAATGCGCCATTACCGCGTCAAGGTACTCTTCACCCTCTGTATTTTCAAAGGCTAATTTTACCATATGCTTTTCGGCTTCCGAAACTATCCTTTCAAACGACCTGAGCCCGAATTCCGTAGGTTCATGCTTGTCAAAGCCAATAACAACGTGAGCCACTACGATGGGAATACCGTATTCCCCACAGGCTCTTATGCATCCGGTAACGTCCTCAATCGCATCCTCGGTCCCGTCAGTATTCTCCCACAACCTGTCACATCTCATAAACGGTGCGTGGACACTTCCGATCTCCATACCGAATTTCTCTGATGCCTCTACTATCGCCTTGATGTCGGTCTTTTCATGAAGTCCGAAAAAGAATCCGTTAAATCCGACCTTGCTGTAAAGCTCGATCTGCTCTGCGGCACTTAGCCTATACTGCCCAGACAGAGCAAGAGCAATCTTTGTTTGTTTCATTTCAGATGCCTTTCCTTTAACGTAAAATATTACTACAAAAATTATACTCCTCATTCACCTTCAAGTCAATATAGATGCATGAAACTTGTGGGGTGCGAAAAAATAATACATGAATATCATCGGTCATTGACAAAACACGTCCCATTAATGTATAATTTGATTAATAGGATAGTAATCAAAATAACAATGAGGAAAAACGTATGATCGACTTCAAACACATTTCAATCGATGACAAGGAAAACTATCAGAAACTACTTGACGTCACCGGTGAGCGTGGGTGTGAATACTCATTTGCTAATCTCTATCTTTGGGGACGTCAGACCATGGCGGAAGCAGACGGAAATATTGTCTTCTTTTCACAGTTCAACCGAAGAAGCGTGTATCCCTTCCCTATCGGTAACGGCGACCGTCGTTCTGCCATTGATGCGGTGATACATGACTCAAAAATGCGCGGTATTCCATGCCGTATCACGGGACTCACCGCCGCCGACGTGGAGGCCCTTACCGACCTCTACCCCGAATCCTTCCGCATACACAGCGACAGAGATGCCCACGACTACGTGTATTCCGTTGATGACCTCGGTGATCTTAAGGGTAAGAAATACCACCGAAAGAGAAATCATTTGAAGCGATTCAAGGAAACGTATCCTGAGGCCATATACGAAAGGGTCACAACAGAAAATGAAGATAAAGCAAAAGCTATGGTAGACCTGTGGTACGAGGAAAGGCTCGCTGTTGATCCCGATTCAGACTTCTGCATGGAAAAGCACGCCATTGCGAAAGCGTTCCGTCACCGTGAAGAGCTTGGACTTGAAATGCTCATTCTCAAAATCGGAGATGAGGTAGCAGCCTTTACCGTGGGAAGCAGGATAAGTCCCGACACCTTCGACGTTCATTTTGAAAAGGCGCTTTCGCAATACGACGGAGCCTACGTCGCAATTAACAACGGATTTGCCTGCTATATCAGGGACAAGTACCCCGAGATAAAGTTCCTCAACCGCGAAGAGGACATGGGTATCGAGGGTCTGCGTAAGGCGAAGCTTAGCTACTACCCTCACCACATGGTGGAGAAATGGTGGGCGTGTCTCCTGGAGGACGGCTATGATTATTAACGCCCCCTGTTCACACGACATTGCATCTCTGAAAGAGCTGTGGAAAGAAGCCTTCGGAGACACCGATGAGCTTATAGATGGATTTTTTGCAAATGCATATCACCGGGAGCGCTGTAAAGCTATTGTTGAAAACGGTGAGACTTCCGCCGCGCTGTATTTCTTCGACTGTGAATATAAAGGGAACAAAGTCGCGTATATATACGCCGTAGCAACCTCGAAGAAGCACCGCGGTCGGGGACTGTGCCGCAGACTTATGGAAGAGACCCACGAGCATCTGAAAAGCCTCGGATATGGAGCTGCACTGCTCGTCCCGGGAAGCGCTGAACTGTTTGATCTGTATAAAAGGTTAGGTTATAGGGTATGCTCACACGTGGACGAATATACTGTTCCTGCTTCAGGAAGCTCCTATCCGCTAAGGCAGATAAATACCGCTTGCTATGCTGATTTAAGGAGGGAATATCTGCCCTCAAACGGTATAATTCAGGATGGAATAAACCTTGAATATCTATCGACATATGCCGGGTTTTATTCATTTTCGGGCGGAGTTATGGCTGCACGCAGTGAAAACGGTACGTTACACGCAATCGAGTTATTAGGAGATACTTCTCGATCTGCGGATATCACGTCATCACTTGGCTGTAGTATAGGTAATTTTCGCACCGCGGGGGGAAGTAAGCCTTTCGCCATGTGTATGGACTTTACGGGATGCCTCGATGATGAAGTTTATTTCGGATTGGCATTTGACTAAAATATCCTTCAAAGTGGGAGAATAACGTTGGGATTTCCGACATCTCTCTTTGGTTTACCACTTCCGATTGTTTTGTTATCACCTTACCATTCCAAAATCATATAAAAACGGGTGTGCAGCGCTGTGCGCTGCACACCCTCGTTTTTTTACTGCTTATAGTACTCCCCGAGTCTCTTGACCTCATCCTCGCTCAACGCACAGTTGAACAGAATAAAGTCATCCATAAACATATTAACGTATTTGTTGTCCTTACCTGAGGTATCGTTTCCTACGGTAAAGGGACAGCCGTCAAAACTTACGCCCTTGACTGAGTCATTCATAACCTCTGTTGTGGGATTCTCAAAATTGATATAATGAGTTACCGTATTTGCCTCGCGGTCAACGACAAGAGTGGTATTGAACCAACCGTTCTCAAGGCGGGAGGGCAGCTGGAACTCAATAAAGTCGAGTCCGCGCTTTTCGCTGAACACCATAAACTCACATACCACCCCCTGATATGAGAAGGACATTCCCACCTCATCCACTGATCTGTCGAGGGTACCGTAAAGGGATGGATCCATTCCCGTGACCACAGCACCGTCTCTGTTGACCCACAGAGACACCGTAAAGCTTGAAGTGCCGAGCTTTACGTCGGGCAAAGAGACGTTTCCTCTCATACCGAGCTCCGCACACTGACCGTAGAAGCCCGTCTCATAGAACTTCACCGTTCCGTTGACGGAAGTCTCATGCTTTCCCGTCACGTCATTTGTGTCCAAATCGAAAAACACTGCAGATTCCACTTTGGTCTCATCAACGAAGTCTCCGATTGTACCCACGGGAGTAGGTTTATGCACGTGATCGAAGCGGATGGTCTCCGGTCTCTTTCTTCCGACAGGTGTATATCCCTTGAAAAGGCCGTCCGGCACCTGCGCCGTAAAGCCGCAGGCATCGAACTCGGGCACTTCGATACCCAGCGCGTGAAGTACAACAGCAGGAATATCGCA
>CAYYRY010000195.1:0-4061 GCA_964474245.1 uncultured Ruminococcus sp.
CTGCCAAGTCTGTAGCGGACTTTCACCGCCAAGTTGTAACGCGTGCCGAGCACACACGAAGTAAAAATGTAGTAGGGGATGGCGTCCTCGCCATCCCCTACTACATTTTTTATTCCATTGGTATATTGACAAACAAATTCATCTGCGGAAGTCACATCTTTTATTACGTTTCGTCCGGTAAAGCTGTCTTCACAGCCCCGCTTCGGAAATCATTCCGTATAACCTCAGCAGAGTCAGCCTTTTTCTCATAAAAGGTGAGTATTTTATGCAGTCGCCAAATAGTTTGCGGCTCTTTCCTATGTCCTCCACCGTGATCTTGCATCCCGCCCTCTTCATGGCGTCGAGACACTCTTCATATGAAGGCACGCTCTTTATTATCCGTCTGATCTCCCCCCATGAAGCTTCTATCTTCTCTGGAGACACCGAGTCCGTCACGTTTTCGGGAAAATTCATCTTATATACGTCGTCTCTCATGTTTCCGTAGAACGAAAGTACCTCCTCCCAATCCACCGTCTCACGCTTTGCGGAAACGCCATCGTGCTCCGCGAGACGCATGTAGGACTCAAGCACCGCAAGGGTGCAAACGCCGACGTCATCTCCGTGGTAGTTGGGAATAATGCCGTCTCTCAGCTCCACACATTCAATGAGGTGGGCGATGATATGCTCAGCACCGCTGGCGGGACGGGAGTTTTGCATGAAGCTCATGCCGATACCCGTTTTAAGAAGGGACTCGAATATCTTCCCCGCCGTCTCCTCGTCGTTTGCGGTAACCTTGTCCGCCAAGCTCACAAGCTCATTCACCGCATCCCGCGTAAGACGAGCCACCTTTTCGCAGTATACCTCTCCCGTGAGAAGGCTTGACACCTGCCAATCCACGAGACCCACATATTTTGCGATCATATCCCCGAATCCCGCGCTCTTCAGCTCAGCGGGAGCAGACGCAAGTATCCTCGTGTCTCCTATTATCACCTCGGGACTTTTGGCAGGATAGCTCGCCTTAAAGCCTCCGTCAACGATGGGAGAGCTGTACGAAGCAAAGCCGTCCATGGACGGAGCCGTGGCAAAAATGCAAAGCATCTTATCTTCCTCTGCGGCGGCAAGACGGCATGGATCGTTGACTGAGCCCGTGCCTACGGAAAGGATACCGATATCCCGTCCGCCGATAAGCTCTCTCAGCTCACGCACGTGATCCATCGTCGCCACGCGGATGGTGTCGTATATCTTATATTCCACGTTAAAGCCGTCAAGACTGTCAGCTATTCCTTCTGCGGCGGCAAGGGTGTTTCTGTCGGCAACCAAAAGGATATCATTGGGGAAACCGTTACACCTCAGCACCTCGCCCACACGCTCTACGGCACCGCTTTCAATTACGACTTCACGTATGGACGTGGTGTGATGCACTCCGCAGGAGCACTCCCCCGACATGGATTTTATAAGTGAAAGTACGTCTGACATATTTACCTCACAGTATAAATTTATTTTAACGGTACAGACTTCCTGTACGCAAAAAGCTTCGCCAAAGAATGGTCCGTTTTCCGTAGTGCTTCAAGTGAAGCATCCACGTATGACCAATCGTACGCCTTCTCGGAAAAGCCCATCATTTTCAGGCTGGTATAGCTTCTGTAAAACTCACGCTCATTACGGGATATAAAGACCTACTCCTCAAAGCCGTCATCCCCAAGCTTACCTATAAAAAAATCCGAGGCAACGCCGCAGGACTTATCCCGTTTAAAGCCCAAGATATAATATGCATCCGTCGAACTGTCGTACTCTATCTCACAGAGAACGGTGCTGAAGTCCTCGTGCAGGATTCGTTTTTTCAGAGAAAAATCACGGGTATCGTATATACTGAGAGCCGTTTTCAACGAATCTACATGGCGCTCGATATTGTACAGTTCACTGCTGTCGGGAGAGAAACAGAAATTATCATCCTGACCGCAATCAACTTTGGAAAAACGATATTTCTTTATAAGCGTCAAACTTTCAAGTGAATACACCGCCATCCGTCCTTCCGTGGACTTAACGACCAGCTGCTTTCCGTCGGGGGATATAAGCGGAACATATCCGTACGTAATATCCTTAAAGCGGTATATCCGCCCCGATAAGTACATTATATCACATTCCCCCATACGCCGCAAGGGGATGGGCTTTTTTCACGGACGTCCGCCTCACTTCTTGAATAAAGACACCCCATGTGTTATAATATAAGCACAAAACCAAAGGAGCCGACACGTGAACAAATACGATATACTCTCAAAATACTACGGATACACCTCCTTCCGCGGCGGTCAGGAAACTCTCATAGACGGCATACTCGCCGGACGTGACGTTCTCGGCATCATGCCCACGGGCGGCGGAAAAAGCATATGCTATCAGATCCCCGCACTGCTTCTGCCCGGAATGGCGATCGTCATTTCTCCTCTGATCTCTCTGATGAAGGATCAGGTAATGGCGCTGAGGAACGCAGGTATCAATGCCGCATACCTTAACAGCTCGCTGACCTATGACGAGGGGCGAGAGCTTTACAGGGATATCAGAGAAGGCAAATACAAAATACTGTACGTCGCCCCCGAAAGGCTTGAGACCGAGGTTTTTTTCTCCCTCGCGTCAACCCTCCCCATATCTCTCGTCGCCGTTGACGAAGCTCACTGTATATCGGAATGGGGAAACGATTTCCGTCCCAGCTATAACAGAATTACCGATTTCGTGTCGTCATTAAACTCCTCTCCCGTCGTGGCGGCGTTCACCGCAACGGCAACCCTGAAGGTACGGGAGGACATAGAAAGAAAGCTCCGACTCAAATCTCCCGTGAAGGTCGTAACAGGCTTTGATCGACCGAACCTACGCTTTGAGGTATTTGAACCGAAGCAGAAGAAGAGTGCCCTTTTAAGTCTCGTTAAGAAGTGGTACGGCAGATGTGGTATCATCTATTGCTCCACCCGAAACGGCGTTGACAAGGTTTGCGAGCTGCTTCTTGAAAAAGGCTGCCGCGTGTCAAAGTACCCTGCAGGAATGGAGGAAGCTGACAGGCGGAAGAGCCAGGAGGACTTCATTTACGACAGATGCGACGTCATGGTTGCCACCAATGCCTTCGGTATGGGTATCGACAAATCAAACGTCAGCTACGTTATCCACTACAATATGCCGAAAAGCCTCGAAGCGTATTATCAGGAGGCAGGCAGAGCAGGACGAGACGGAGAGGCTGCTGATTGCGTGCTCCTGTTTTCCGCCTCGGACGTAAGGACCGCCCGTGTGCTGATCGACTCATCGGAGCCGTCGCCCATGCTTACCGAAGCTGAAGCCGAGGAGCTGAGGCGTAGGGACTATGAGCGTCTTGACAGAATGATCGACTACTGTAAGAGCACGAAATGTCTCCGCGGCGTCATTCTTGACTACTTCGGTCAAGAACACGGCGACAGATGCGGCAACTGCGGTAACTGTGAGGCGACCTTTACGAGCCGCGACGTGACTTTGGAGGCAAAGAAGATCCTGTCGTGCATAAAGCGTATCTACGACAGGCTCGGGTATAACGTGGGTGCCGCCTTGGTGGCAAGGGTCCTCAGAGGAAGCGGTGATAAGCGGATAAAAGAGATGGGACTTGACGAGATCAGCACCTACGGCATCATGCGCGACACCTCGGCGGAAGATGTGCGGAATATCATCTCCCGTCTCGTCGATAAAGGCTACGTAAGAATAGACAAGACCCATGGCGCAGCATACCTCACCGCCACTTCGGGCAACGTGCTGTTCCGCGATGAGACGGTGGAAATGGAATGCAGAGAAGAAACAGAGTTCCCCACCCCCGAGAAAAAGGAGAAGAAGAACAAAAAGCCTGCCGTAACAAAGCCAGACAGCATCAAAGCGGGGCTTGACGCAGACCTTGACCTGTTTGAGCGCCTCAGATCCCTGCGCGCCCGTATCGCCGCAGACCAAGGTGTACCCTCATACATAGTATTCTCCAACGCCGTCCTTGCCAACATGACCGAAAGAAAGCCCGTAAACATAGATCAGTTCCTTCAGGTGTCCGGCGTAGGATACGCCAAAGCCGAAAAGTACGGCGA
>CAYYRY010000196.1:0-413 GCA_964474245.1 uncultured Ruminococcus sp.
GAGGTTGCGCCTGCCGCCATTGCCGCCGACTTGTCAAAGCCCCACAGAGGCTCCATGTTTACAGCCTGCGCTTTACTGCTGACTATTCCTGCAACTGCTAAGGTGAATACGGACACCACAAGCAAAACTGACAGGACAGTCTGTATTATACCTGCCTTTCGCACGCCCCATAAGTTGAAAAGGGCGAACAGCACCAAAATTGACATTGCGAATATTATCTCTCCGAAATATACCTCGAAACCGGCAATGGTATAGTGGAACCCGAATTTCAGTATATCGGCTCCTCCGTCGAGGCCGTCGACGATGAGACCTATTGCCGTTGAGTTCATGGGGACGTTTGTGAGATACGCCGCCACGAGGAACCATCCGCAGAAGAACGCGCTCCTCTTACCGAAGCATTCCGAGGTAAACGT
>CAYYRY010000196.1:423-1633 GCA_964474245.1 uncultured Ruminococcus sp.
CCTCCCGCCTTCGGGTATTTCGGCACCATGTACGCGTAGCTGAATGCTATTATTATCATTACAAGCGCACCGAGGACCATGGCTATCGCCGTTCCGGCTACACCTGAGTTCGGCAGGAACTTCTTCCCCGGGTTTACAAAGGAGCCCCACCCGATGATGCATCCGAAGGCTATCGCCCACACGTGCATGGGGTTCAACTGCCTCTTCAGTTCTTTATTCTCCATTTATCTCTCCGTTTTTCCGTCACTCGTGACGTTTACGATTCTTACTGTTAATCTCTCATAAAAAGGTCTCTGGTGTATACCTTCTCTTTTACGGAGTCAAGACTGCTGTCGTATCTGTTTGCGATTATTGCCGCACTCTCTTTCTTGAATCTTTCAAGATCGTTTACGACCTCGCTTCCGAAGAAGGTCTCGCCGTCCGTGAGTGACGGCTCGTATACTATCACCTTCGCGCCTTTGGCTTTGATACGTTTCATGACTCCCTGTATGGAGCTGTGCCGGAAGTTATCGGATGAGGATTTCATGGTGAGGCGGTAAACGCCTATCACCACTTCCCTTTCCTTTTTCGTATCCCACTGGCTGTTTTCCGAATAGTATCCTGCCATCTCAAGTACCCGGTCAGCTATGAAATCTTTCCTCGTTCTGTTGGACTCAACTATTGCTTCGATCAGGTTCTGAGGCACATCGTTGTAGTTTGCCAAAAGTTGCTTCGTGTCCTTGGGCAGGCAGTATCCGCCGTAGCCGAAGGACGGGTTATTGTAGTGCGTGCCGATACGGGGATCAAGCCCAACGCCGTCGATTATTGCCCTGGTGTCGAGCCCCTTCATTTCCGCATAGGTGTCAAGCTCATTGAAAAAGCTGACTCTCAGGGCGAGGTACGTGTTGGCAAACAGCTTTACTGCCTCCGCCTCGGTGAAGCCCATGATGAGGGTGTCTACTTTCTCTTTCAGGGCGCAGTCTCTGAGCAGCGCGGCAAAGCGCTCGGCCTCCCCGGTCAAAAACGGGTCGCTCAAGTCAGTTCCAACTATGATCCTGCTGGGGTAAAGGTTATCGTACAGCGCCTTTGACTCTCGGAGAAACTCGGGGCTGAACATGATCCTTCCGTTCCCTGTCTCAGCTCTAAGCTTTTCCGTAAACCCAACGGGAATCGTTGATTTGATAACGATAACCGCCTTATCGTTATGTTTCACAACGGTGTTTATCACCGT